>JANNCZ010000444.1:0-2317 GCA_031387185.1 Burkholderiales bacterium | reverse complement strand
ATGCATCGTGACGCCGGCGTGCGCCCGTCGCTCATCATCTCACCTCGCCGCGAATCAGAGGGTCTCGTGGCCAAGTTCGATTTCGTCATCAAGGCCGGTTGAACCCTGGAGAACTCCAATGAACCACACTCAACCGCCCCGCCTGCTCATCGCAGCGCTCCTGCTCCTCTTGTCGTTGCCCCGACTGTTCGCCGCTACGCCAGCGGAGGAACTCATCAACGCCATCTACAAAGGCGATGAGAAGAAAGCCATCCTGCTGCTCAAGCAGGGGGCCGACCCGAACGCCCGGGACATCGCGACCCAACCAGCCATTGAGGCGGCGGCCTATTTGGGGCGCGAGAAAACCGTGCGCGCACTGCTGGCGAGCCACGCCGATTTCCGAGCCGTGGACAACGATGGAGCCAACGCCCTCCATACCGCCGCCTATGGTGGTCACCGGGCCATCGTCGAGCTGCTACTGGCTTCCGGCCTCGTGGTGGACGACCGCGCCAGCACCGACGGCATGTCATCGCTGGCCTACGCCTCCGTGCGCGGGCACCTGAAAGTGATGCGGCTGCTCCTCGACCGTCAGGCGAATGTCAATCTCGCCGACTCCGGCGGCAACACACCGTTGATCCACGCGGCGCTGCGGGGGCGCGCCGACGCGGTCCGCCTGCTGTTGGCGCGCGGCGCGAAGGTCAACGCCGCGTCAAGCCACGGCTGGACGCCTTTGATGGCCGCCGCATGGGAAGGCCACACGAGCATCGTGAAGGACCTGCTCAAACATGGCGCGGATCGAAGCCTAGTGAACAGTGAACAACGGTCGGCGCTGATGCTCGCCGAGTCCGGGGGACATCAGGCAGCGGCGAAGTTGCTTGAGACTGCGAATTCAACGCGCGATTTACCGAAGCCTTAACTGGATTGTGTTCTCAGGGCGAGGCATGCGCTGCACCTAACCCGGCCATCGCGCTCCGGTTGCAATCCACGCGTCCCGTGGGCCGGGTCGCTGAGCTTGGGTCGTTAGGCGTTGCTCGCGCATCTTGTGCATGAATCCAAGAAACAGCTCGGCTCTGCGCTCTCACCGCTGCTCAAGCGACACGGCTATCGGAAGCGTGCGCTCACGTGGCACAAGCCATGTTCGGATACCATCTTGGTTTTCCACGCCGAGAAGAACCGCTGGGGTGCGGACGATTACACGTTCCATCTCGGCATCTACCTTACGGCTCTCGGCTCAGAGGTCACACCTCCACACTACCGTTGCCCTGTGCAGGTCAGACTCGACCGTCTCGTGCCAGATGCCAGCGAGTTGGAGCGAGCTTCAAATTTTGAGGACACGTCGCTCGACGTTGCCGACCGTCTTCCACGCATCGTGGAGCTTATTGCCTCTTACGCCTTGCCGTGGCTGGCGCAGCATTCGACACTCCCCGCATTATCGGCGTTGGCACAGTGCGACTACGACGTCCTGCTGCCTCGCGTTCAGGTTTTTCGCGCAGCATATGACCACCTTCGACAACTCGACCGCAACGCTAACCATGCGCTGCAGCTTCTAACCCGGCCATCGCGCTCCTGTTGCAATCGTGGCGTCTCGCGGGCCGGGTCGCTGAGCTTGGGTCGTTAGACCGCTTTGCACACCCAACCAAATGAGCGGCAACAAACAGCCAGTGAAGAGGAAGATGCTCGACACGATGTTCTTAGTTGCGATCGCCATCGTCGGGTGCTTTTTGGGATTAGTTTTTGAAACTTGGTGGGTCTTGGTTGTTGGAGTTTTTGTTATTACAATTGTCCATGTGTGTCGAAAGCTGTTCTGGCCCTTTCTATCGACAATGCGCCCGGACTCTATAAAGCGAGGAATGTTGATTGCCTGGATTGCTGTGGCCTTGCTCGGTCTTTGCCTTGTGAGTTGTGCGGTTTGGTTTTATGTCCGCGCCGGCCGCAGCTATTTTGCGATTCCAGAAATCGTCGGTATAGTTGGCATATGGATTGCCTCTCAAGGGACCGTCAACGTGCGGCGACTCACCAAGAAGACTCCCCCCAGATGAGGCGGCCTCCTGAGTAACAGAGCATGTAAACCATTGGGAATGAACGCTGCTCCAACTTTCTGTTACTCACCCGCCGTCACAGGCTTTTCGGCCTGTTCAGGTGCTAACCATGCGCTGCTAACGGAGTTTGAACAACAGATCAACTGCACCGCTTCGCGGATGCTGCCGGGCCGTCGCGGATGCAGATGGAACAACAAATCAACGGCACCACTTCGCGGATGCTGTCGGCGTGCCTCGTGGCCGCCGTCGCTGAGCATGGGGCGTTCGGTGTCAGATTGCGATTGATGATTAAGTAATCA
>JANNCZ010000693.1:0-2243 GCA_031387185.1 Burkholderiales bacterium | reverse complement strand
CGAGCTGGTGTAGACGAGGCGCTGCACACCATGCTGGCGGCAAGCAGCAATCACATTCTCAGTGCCGGTCACGTTGGCGCGGTGATACTCCTCGTACGCACCCCAGATGCCCGGCTTGGCCGCGACATGAAACACCACGTCACAGCCATGCACGGCAGCCGACACCGCCGCCGCATCGGCAATGTCGCCGTGCAGTGGTTCAACACCCAGTGCCTGCAACACCGGGTAATCCGCACGCGAAAAGCTGCGCACCATATCGCCACGTGCAACGAGGGCGCGCACGATAGCGAGACCCAAAAAACCGCCGCCGCCGGTGACGAGAGCCTTCATTGCATCCTCAGCGCAATTGCTGCGCGGCCCATAGCGCCAACTTTTCGCGAAAGATTTTCGCGTTGTGGCGCACATCGACCGGGAATGACGGATGGAACAGGAAGGTCTGAATGTCGCGGGTGTGCGCGTGTGCTGCACCGAGTGCGCGCAGTTGTTCGCGGATCGCGTCCTGCGATGGTTTGCCCGCGCTGCCATGCGCTGCCGTCACACTCCCCTCAGTACCGCGCGCCGCAGTACCACCCAACGCAATACCACCCGCAGAAGAATTGCCCGCCGCAGCACCTGCCCCAGCAATCGCCGCAACATCGACCGCCGCCTCCAGCTCCACGCACAACACCGGCTCCATCGCGCCATTGCGCATTACGCCCACCAGCGCGGTGCGATACACCTTGGGGTGAACATTGAACACGCCTTCGCAGGGAATCGAGAAGCGCGTCACAGTGCCTTGCGCACTCACCGACTCCACGCGATGCGCACGGCGCCCGCAAAACCACAGGCGGCCCAACGCATCCACGTAGCCCACGTCGCCCATGCGGTGATAGAAGCCGCCGTTGACGGGATCGGGAATTTTCGCCAGCGCAGTCGCTGCGGGCAAATCGAAGTAAGCGCGCGTGGCATGCGCGGCCTTCACCGCAATCTCGCCAATCTCGCCGGCAGGCAATTCAAGCGCATCGCTCCACACATCGATGGGCTGATCGCTGATGCGAATCACCTTGGCCGTCAAGCCCGCCACAGGCCGGCCCACGCACACCCCTGCGCCGGCATCGGTGTGTTGCCGCGTCTCGCGCAAAATTTCATCGCTGCCGATGGACGCCACCGGCAAACACTCGGTCGCGCCGTAAGGCGTAAACACTTGTGCACCCGGCGGCAGCATCGCAGTGAAACGCGCAAGCACCTTGGCCGGCACCGGCGCGCCCGCCGAGATCGCGCGGCGCAACGTTGGCAGCGTGATCTTGCGCTCCTCACCATAGCGGCCCACACGATTGATCAGCGCGGGCGAGCCAAACATGTTGGTGATGCCGAATTTTTCGATGGCGCTGATGATGTTCGCGGGGTCAGCACTCGCGGGGCGCGACGCGTCCATCTCGGGAATCACGGCCGTCATGCCCAGCGCCGGGCCGAACAGCGCAAACAACGGGAAGGTAGCGAGATCCATTTCGCCCGGTTCGATGCCGTAGAGCGCACGGATGTGTTCGACCTGCGCGTTGAACATGCCGTGTGTGTAGACCGCGCCCTTCGGTGCACCAGTACTGCCACTGGTGAACAGGATAGCGGCGGGTTCATCGGCTGCGAGGTCAACCGGCGCGAATGCGCTGTGCGCCGCACCGCCCCCCTGCCCGCTGCGCATCGCTCCCTCCATCAACTGCGCCATCGTATGCCCGCCCCAAAACCATTTCGCTCCTACCGTCACCTTGATGCGCACCGTCGCACGCGCCCAGCCCAGCACGGCGCGTGCAGCCTGCGCTTTCGGGATGCCAATGAAGGCCTCGGGCCGCGCGTGCGCGAGGCAGCCGCGCAGATTCGGCAAGCCGATGCCGGGGTCAATCAACACCGGCACTGCACCCGCTTTGAAGATCGCAAACGTCAGCGAAAAAAATTCCAGACTCGGCGGCACCATCAATGCAGTGCGCACACCGCGCCCGATGCCGATCACCTGCAGTGCGCGCGCGAGATGGTTGCTCGCATCGTCGAGTTCGGCAAACGTCATCTGTTCATAGGCCACCGCGCCCTGCGCGTCGCGGCCCTTGGCGCAAATCACTGCCGCGCGATCCGGCTGCAACGCCGCCATGCGCGCGAGATGGCGCGCAATGTTGCCGCTGTCAACAACGGCAACGGATGCGTCAGCGCTGCTCGACATGTTCCGGATGGCGCGCCAGAAAGTCCTGCACCAGCGGCAGGATGCGCGCGCCCGC
>JANNCZ010000676.1:0-4858 GCA_031387185.1 Burkholderiales bacterium | reverse complement strand
CCAGCAATTGGCCGGTGACAAAGCGCGACAAGGGGCTGAGTAAAAATACCACCGCTCCGCAGACATCTTCGGGCAACTGGTCGCGCTGCAATGCGCGCATTCCGCGGTAAAGCTGATGGCGGTGCTCAGGCACGTACTCGGTGGCCTCCACCAGCGTGAGGCCTGGTGCGACCGAGTTGACGGTGATGCCATCGACACCCAGCTCGCGTGCCAGCGAGCGTGTCATTGCGACGATGGCGCCTTTGCTCGCCACATAAGCGAGCAGATTGGGCGCCCCCCACAGAGGCGTGTCTGAGGCGAGATTGATCACCGCACCACGTCCGCTTTGGCCCAGTGCGGCGGCGCAGGCGCGCGTCATCAGCCAGGTGCCGCGCACGTTGACGTTCATCACACGGTCCCACACGGCGGGTTCCAGTTCGAGCGCGCTGCGGCCGCCCGAACTGGTGATCGCGCCATTGTTGACCAGGCCGTCGAGGCCACCGAGTACCGCAATCGCGGCGGTCACGCAGCGGTTGATCGAGGCTTCGCTCTCGAGGTCGAGGGGGAGTGCCTGCACATCGAGGCTTGCGGAGCGCAGTGTCGCCGCCGCGCTCGATGCCAAATCGGTCAGCACGTCAGCAATCACGACACGGGCGCCTTGCGAGGCAATGGCGCGGGCAAATTCAAGGCCCAGTCCGCGCGCGCCGCCAGTGACCAATACGCGATAGCCGGCAAGAAGTGCAGGGGGCAGGGGAGTGCTCATGATTGGCCTTGTGAATAGTTTGTTCTATATATTAAACATTGTTTCATTAAAAAACCAATATTTCCGAATGATCTTCGCCATCGTCCAGCCTATTTTTTTAAGCAATGCGCCATCAGAATCACTTTTTTGGCCGTTGGCATCAGCGGCGGCGGGAGGCTTGGAAGGTACTTGACAAAATCTATTGGTCGAAATAACATGATTTGCATATAAACCAATGTATTATTAGTGAATCAAATAAACACACAGTAGCCAGACCCGTTAACCATACGCTGCAAGCCGCTTCCCCACTCAGGAGACGATCATGACGCAAAACCCTCCCGCCATTCCCACGCAAATCAAACCCGACAATGTCAGCTTTGCAGCGTGGATGGAGTCGCGCTGCGCCCTGCATAGTACGCGCCGTTACGATTGGAACGCGCTCAAGTTTCAGGCGGACTTTGACCCCAAATACCGCCGCGCGCAAATGCGCTATCTCGGCACCGGTGGCACCGGCATCGCCGCGGATACCGGGTCAGTTCCCTCCGAGCACTTCACCTTTTCGACCATGATCATTCCGGCCGGCCATGAAGGGCCGATGCATATTCATAACGATGTCGAAGAGGTGTTCTTCGTGATGCGCGGCAAGGTTCTGGTGATGTGCGAGAAAGACGGCCAGCGCTGGGAAGCGTTGCTGGGTGAGCGCGACCTGATCTCGATCCCGCCCGGCGTGTATCGCGGCGAAATCAACGTTGGCGAAGAGGACGTGCTGATGTGCGTGATGCTTGGCGCCGCCAAGCCGGTCACGCCGACCTATCCTCCGGATCATCCGCTGGCAAAGATCAAACGCTGAACTGCACAGCATCGTTCGAGCGAATCCGTCGAACTTCACCGAACCACGGGCTTGTCCCATCGAGATGGAACCCGGCCATGGCTGATCCCGACTCCGACCGCTATACCGTGCCCGGCCTCGAGCGCGGCCTGCGCCTGCTCGGAGAATTTTCCCGCAGTGATCCGGTGTTGTCGCCGCCCGAGCTGGCGCAGCGTCTCGGCATCCCGCGCTCCACCGTGTTCCGGCTGTTGGTGACACTGGAAAACCTCGGCTTCGTCGAGCGCACGCCCGATGGCCGCTCCTACCGGCTCGGCCTCGCCATTTTGCGCATGGGCTTTGAATACCTTGCCTCGCTCGACATGGTCGAGCTCGGGCGCCCGCTGATTGAAGCGCTGCGCGACGAGACCGGCTATGCCGCGAGCCTCGTGGTGCGCGACGTGCGTGACGTGGTCTATCTGCAACGCGCACCATCACGCGCGCCGTTTGCCACTGCGGTGTCGGTCGGCACCCGCCTGCCCGCACACGCCACCGTGTTTGGCCACGTGCTCCTGGGCGATTTGCCGCTCGGCGCCTTGCGCGCACTTTATCCCGAGCCCAAGCTTGAAGCGCGCAGCGCCAGCACGCCGGCCGACACCGCCGCACTGTTTGAATTGGTGCAGCAGATACGCAAGCGCGGCTGGGTACTGGCCGAGGCGTTTTTTGAGCCGCATATCTCCACTGTCGCCGCGCCGGTGCGCGACCAGGAAGGGCACATCGTAGCCGCGATCGGCCTTACCGTGCCCGGTGCCGGGGTTGCGGCGGACCAGCGCGCCGCGCTGGTCGCGCAGGTCTGCGGCACGGCAGCGCGCCTTTCCACGCTGCTCAATTTTCATCATCATCAGCAGACTGGCGACGCTCCGGTAGTGGCGCTGCGCAGAGCCTGATTCCGTCCTCCGAACCAGATTCGAAAGCCATCCCATGAAAGTCAGCGTCGGTCACGTCATTGCCGCCTTCCTCGAACGCTGTGGCGTCAAGGCTGCATTTGGGGTCATCTCGATCCACAACATGCCGATCCTCGATGCGATTGCCGCGCGCGGTGCGATCCGCTTCGTGTCGGCGCGTGGTGAAGCCGGAGCGACCAGTATGGCGGACGCCTGCGCGCGCAGCACCGGCATGCTCGGTGTGTGCATCACCAGCACCGGCACCGCTGCGGGCAACGCGGCCGGCGGCATGGTTGAAGCGCTCACCGCCGGCACGCCGCTGCTGCATATCACCGGGCAAATAGAGACGCTGTATCTCGATCAGGACCTCGCCTACATTCACGAAGCACCCGATCAGCTGCGCATGCTCAAAGCCATTTCCAAAAACGCCTGGCGGGTGCGCAGTGCCGAGACCGCGCTGGCCACGTTCAAACAGGCGGTGCATACCGCACTCAGTGCACCCGGCGGGCCGGTCAGTGTGGAAGTGCCGATCGATATCCAGGCCGCGATGATTGACATGCCCGATGACCTCGAACCGCTCACGGTGGCGCCGGTGCGGCCTGACGCGCGCGCCGTGCATGCATTGGCCGAGGCGCTGGCCGGCGCACGCCGCCCACTGCTTTGGCTCGGTGGTGGTGCGCGCGGCGCAGCGGCGGCGGCAGCACGGCTGGTGGCGATGGGTTTTGGCGTCGTCACGAGCACGCAGGGGCGCGGCATCGTTGCCGAGACCCACCCAATGTCACTTGGCGCCTACAACGTGGCGCCACCGGTGGAAGCGTTCTATCAAACCTGCGATGCCGTCCTCATCGCCGGCTCGCGCCTGCGTGGCAATGAAACGCTCAAGTACCAGCTCAAACTGCCGCCCGCGCGCTATCGCATCGACGCCGATGCGCGCGCCGATGGCCGCTGCTACACGAGCCGCCATTTTGTCTGCGGCGATGCCGCGCTGGCCCTAACGGCATTGGCCGACAAGCTTGAAGGGCGCATGAAGATTGACCCGGCGTTCGCCGCTGACCTGCGGGGCGCACATGCCAAAGCGGTCGCTGCCCTGCGCGAAGGTCTGGGGCCCTATGCCGAACTGGTCGACGCCGTACAAGGCGCAGCCGGCACCAGGTTCAACTGGGTGCGCGACGTGACGGTGTCGAACAGCACCTGGGGCAATCGCGAACTGCGTCTGCACGACGCGCGCGCCGGCGTGCATGCGCTTGGTGGCGGGATTGGCCTGGGGCTTGCCATGGGCATTGGTACCGCGATCGGGGCAGCGGTGTGCAGCACAGGCAAACGCACCCTGCTGCTGGCAGGCGATGGCGGCTTCATCCTCAATCTGGGTGAACTGGCATGCGCCGTGCAGGAGCGCGCCGACTTCACGATTGTGCTGATGAATGACCGCAGCTACGGCGTGATCAAGAACATTCAGGACGCCCAGTATGGTGGCCGGCGCGTCTACGCCGAACTGCACACGCCAGACTATGCATTGCTCGCGAAGTCGCTGCAGTTCGAGCATCGCCGCATCAGCAACTTGAGTGACGCGGCCAAACAACTGGACGAGCTTTGCCGCTTGCCCGGCGTGAAGATGCTCGAAGTGGACATGCTGACCATCGGCAGTTTCAAAACCGCATTCGCCGGCCCGCCAGTCAAGGTGGCCGCGTGATGCAGCGCCGCGCAGATGCCGCTCTGCCGCGCCTGGCCATGATCGGCTGCGGCGCGATTGGCAGTGCTGTGCTGCAACTGTTGCAGGCGCAGGGCCTCGCGCAGGTCGTGCGGATTGCACAGGTCATCGTTCCCGAACCGGGATTGGCGGCGACGCGGGCGCAGTGTGCAAGCCTCGCACCCGAGGCAACGGTCGCAAGCAGTCTTGCGCTGGACGATGCGTCACGCCCGCATTTGGTGGTCGAGTGTGCCGGTCATCACGCGGTGACCGAACATGTCATCCCCGCACTGCGGGCCGGCGTGCCGGCCGTAGTGGCGTCAATTGGTTCATTGAATGATGCCTCCGCGCTGGCGCGCATGTCCGACGCTGCGGCGCACGGCGCAACGCATGTGCAACTAGTGTCTGGCGCGATCGGCGGCATCGACGCGCTCGCCGCCGCACGCTTCGGCGGCCTGTCGCAAGTGCAATACATTGGCCGCAAGCCGCCCTCAGGCTGGCGTGGCACGCCCGCCGAAGCGCGCTGTGATCTGGTCAATTTGCTTGAGCCGGTAGTGATCTTCGAAGGCAGTGCGCGCGAAGCAGCGCGCCTGTACCCCAAAAATGCCAATGTCGCTGCCACCGTCGCGTTGGCTGGACTGGGCTTTGACGAAACCTCTGCCGTGCTCATCGCGGATCCTGGCGTGCAGCGCAATGTGCAT
>JANNCZ010000675.1:0-7515 GCA_031387185.1 Burkholderiales bacterium | reverse complement strand
TGACGCTGCCATAGCGCGGCGCGAACACCGCGGGCAGCGCACGCGCATTGGGCGGCGCCATCCACAGACGCAGCAAATGCCGTTGCCGTTCCGGCTCGGGCCAGTTTTCAAAATCATTGCGCGAATGCAATATTTGATGGTTGTGCAAGAACTGCATGTCGCCACGCTCGAACGACATCTGCAGATGAATCGCTGGGTCGTTGACCAGTTCGTCAATCAAATCCATCACCGCGATTTGCGCATCGGTGAGACGCGGCGCATCGGGGAAGCGGCGCTGCGCCTCTTCGATGTAGTGGCGCAAATAGATCGCCGAGAGATGCCCGGCATGCCAGTTGAAAATCGGAATCTCAAAGTAGGGCTTCATCCCGGCCGGCACTTCACCGCGCCGGTCGGTGGGGTAGGGCATGAACGCAGCGGGCAATAAATCCGGGCGGCGTTTCAATATCTCGTTGTACAAGGTCATCGAACTGGCGATGAAGGACTCGCCGCCCGACTTGGCGGTCTGCAGGCACAAAAGGCCGACGATATCGGCCGAGTCGGTGTGATATTCGAGGCGGCGGTTGGTCTGATAGAAGCGCGTGTTGCCATTGCTGATGTCGGCCCCAACATCTTTTACATGCCCGAGCAAATGGCCGCGCCCGTTGGAACTGCGCAGGGTGCCGAAGTGCCGCCCAAGACCGAGATAGGCGATGGCGGCAGAGGCGATGTCATAGCGTTCGACCGGAAAGCCGCGCATCATCACGAAACCGCGTCCGTCGAGAATTTCGTCAAGAATGGCTTCCAGAGCGGGTTTCAGCGTGGGTAGCGGAAAGGTCTCGACAGAAATGTCCTGCATGGCGACGCCCGTAGATTTGAAATGGCGGATTGCCGCATCGATCTCGGTGATGTGTGCCTCGGACAAATGCCAGATCCAGTCATTGTGCCGTGCGAGATCAGGGCCGATCCAGGCAGAGGGGCCGGTGATCGGTCCTGAAGGCATCGAGGGTATCGATGGGATCGATGGCGAGGCAGAGCGCAATTGTGCTGACATGGTGATGGGCGGTGCGGTCGTGTGCGAAAACGTAATATATTCCGATTCATGCGCCGCTTGCGCGGCGCAGGCACACCAAAATAACTCTGGAGACAACATGAACCATCGCATTTTGCGTCGCAGCTTTTGGTCCATTGGGGCAGCTGTGGCCGCCACGCTGTGGTGCGCCGCTGTGCCGCAAGCAAGCGCACAAACCTACCCCAGCCGCACCATCACCCTGATTGCGCCTTATGCAGCAGGGGGTGACAGCGACCTGTCGGGACGCAACCTCGCGGCGGCGGCGCAGAAATTCATGGGGCAGCCGCTGATCGTGCAAAACATCGTCGGTGCATCGGGCACGATCGGTTCGATGCGTGTGCGCACCGCGGCACCGGATGGCTACACGCTGCTGATCGCGCGCGGCGGCTCGCAAGCGATCACGCCGGCGCTCGACACCAAGACGCCGTACAAGTGGAATGACTTCACCATGCTCTCGCTGCTCGAACTCAACCCGGTCGCCTGCGTGGTCAAGGGGGACTCGCCCTACAAGACGCTCAAGGATTTGCTCGACGCCCTCAAAGCCAATCCCGGCAAACTCAACTACGCGACGGCCGGACCCGGCACCACGCAGCACATGGCGCCCGAAGTGATGTTTCGCGCAGCGGGCTTGCCGTCGAGCGTAGCCGAGCCGATTGGCTACAAGAGCGGCGGGGACGCCACCGCCGCGTTGCTGGGTGGCCAGGTGCAATTTCTGTGCAACAACGTGCCTACGCTTGGCAGCCACGTCAAGGCCGGTACCTTCCGTGCACTGGTGGCGAGCACACCGGAGCGTTTGAAGGAATTCCCCGACGTGCCGACCGCACGCGAACTCGGTTACCCGCAGATGGAACAGGTGATGGGCTGGAGTGGCCTCTACGGCCCACCGGGCCTGCCGCCCGAGGTGGTGAACAAATGGGTGGATGCGTTCAAGAAGCTCGCGCAAGACCCGGACTGGGTACGCGGCAATGCTGCGATTGGCGGCATTGCCGCGATCCGCTCGCCCGCCGAGACCGAAAAATTCGCGCGCGAGCAGTATGAGCTTTACGAAAAAATCGGCACGGCGCTGGGGCTGCGCAAGTAGCGCCCTGGCAGAAGCGCATTGGCAGCGCACGCGCAGTGCACCGGTAGTGCTCAAGCTGTGCTCGTGTACCGCGCTGCGCAGTGAACGTCGCGAACCTTACTTCAGCGCGCTGACCGGCTCCAGCACCACGCGCACGCCGCTGGCGAGGGCAGAAGGCGCTTCGGGTTTCACTGCCGCCGGATGGCTGATCACCAGTTCTGCATCGCCATTCCAGCGCAGGATCAAGGGCAGCGAGCGCTGCCCGACCGACATCGCCCCGAGCGCATCACCGGTGACGGTGGTGAACACCAGCGCATGGCTGGTGCTGCCGGTAGCGTTGACGCTGCGCACCACGACGGTAGTGCGCAGTTTGTCGGTGCTGCGGCAGGCTTCCTGCTCGTGAATCGCGCGGCGCGCGCCTGACGGCGACGCGATGCTTTGCACCGGCAGGGCATCGCACTCCGCATCGCGCCATTCGCCGAAATAGCCCAGGTACATGGCGAGCGCCACGACACCGAAGGCGAGGGTGACGCCGAGGAAGGCGGCGTTGTTGGCGTTGAAGAGGCGGAAATGCATGGGCGTGATGTTGCCAGATAATCTGTTGCATTGGACGAGCAGGTGTGACAATGTCGAATGCGCCATCACATCGTGCAATCGAAAAACATGAAGCTCGCTACTATCGTCAAGCTGCCAAAGAAAACCGCGCTTAAGATTGTCGACGCCGACAATCCGCCATGGGCCGAGAAAATGCTGGGGCCACCTCTGGCGCGGCGCGGGGGCAGTCTGCAACTCAAGCGATCCCGGACATTTAAGCCAATTGGTCCACTTCGTCGAAGCATGCCAATTCGCTAAACTACAGATTGCCATTTGGAACACGCCAAACATGCCGGTACCGCAAGAGATTGTTGAACTCGTGGAGCGTTTCCAGCGCAATCGAGACAGCTACGATGAAGCGCGTTTCAATGAGACTCAAACCCGCGTGCAGTTCCTCAATCCGCTGTTCAGGGCGCTTGGCTGGGACGTGGACAATACTGCGGGCTACGCCGAGGCCTACAAAGATGTGGTTCACGAAGACGCGGTGAAAGTGGGTGGCGCCACCAAAGCGCCTGACTACTGTTTTCGTATCGGCGGAGCGCGCAAATTTTTTCTTGAAGCGAAAAAACCTGCGGTGAACCTGAAGGACGGCGCCGATCCGGCGTTTCAGTTGCGCCGTTACGCGTGGTCCGCCAAGCTGCCTGTATCAGTTCTTTCCAATTTTGCGGCCTTGGCCGTTTATGACTGTCGCGCGAAGCCGGTCAAGGATGACAAAGCCTCCAAGTCGCGCATCCACTATTGGACTTGCGAGCAATACGTTGAAGAGTGGGATGAGATTGCGGCCATTTTTTCCAAAGAGGCGGTGCTCAAAGGTTCATTCGATAAATTTGCATTGGGTAGCCGCAACAAGCGCGGCACGGCCGAGGTTGATTCGGAATTCCTGCTGGAAATTGAAGAATGGCGTGACCTGCTAGCAAAAAACATTGCGCTGCGGAATTCCAAAATCACGCAGCGCGATCTCAACTTTGCCGTTCAACAGATCATTGACCGCATCATCTTTTTGCGTATCTGTGAAGACCGCGGCATTGAGCCGTATGGCCGCTTGCAGGCGTTGCAGAATGGCGAGAATGTGTACGAACGCCTGCGTTCGCTGTTTCACGCGGCGGACGAACGCTACAACTCTGGCCTGTTTCATTTTCGTGAGGAGAAAGGCCGGACACAGCCGCCTGACCGGCTGACGCCTTCGCTCAAGGTGGACAACAAGCCGCTGAAAGATATTTTCAAGCGCCTTTACTACCCAGACAGTCCTTATGAATTTTCGGTGTTGTCAGCCGATATTTTGGGTCAGGTGTATGAGCAGTTTCTGGGCAAGGTCATCCGCCTCACAGCTGGCGGCTATGCGAAGGTAGAGGACAAACCCGAGGTCAAAAAAGCGGGCGGTGTCTACTACACGCCGGCCTACATTGTCGAATATATTGTCAAGCAAACCGTTGGTGTGCTGCTCGAAAATAAGACGGCGAAAACTCTCAAGAGTCTGGCGATAGTTGATCCAGCTTGCGGCTCGGGTTCTTTTCTGCTGGGTGCTTATCAATATCTGCTCGATTGGTATTTGCAAGCCTATGTGGAGGAAGGGGCCGAAGCGAATGCAAAAGGGAAGCGCCCGAAAATTTTCAAGACAGAGAAAACCGGCTGGCGTCTGACCACAAACGAGCGCAAACGCATTCTGCTCGAACACATTTTTGGTGTTGACATTGACACGCAGGCGGTGGAGGTGACCAAGCTGTCGCTGTTGTTGAAGGTGCTCGAAGACGAATCATCAGAGACCATTGGCGGTAACCGCGATCTGTTTCACGAACGGGTATTGCCTGATCTGGAGAGCAATATCAAGTGCGGCAATTCGCTGATCGCGCCCGATTTTTTTGTCGACAAGCTTGGCCTCAATGACGAAGATCAGTACCGCGTCAATCCATTCGACTGGCGCTCCGAGTTCAAGGATGTGTTTGGCAGAGGCGGGTTTGACGCGGTGATAGGCAATCCGCCCTACGGCGCGTTGCTCACTCCCGATGATGTCGAGTATCTGCGGCAAAAATACGCTACTGGCAAGAGCGAATTGGATACATACACATTATTCATGGAGCAAGGTCTGGGGCTCTGCCGGCCAAATGGTTGTGTCTCGATGATTGTGCCGACCGGTTGGTATAGCGGCGCGAAGTTCAGCGTGATTCGAAGATTGATGGCCACGGAATCAGACCCATTGGTTTTTGTCAATCTTCCCTATGATATTTTTTCGGCGTGGGTCGATACCACCGTATTTGTGGCCCAAAAGCGGGTGAAGGTTGCCAACTGGCCCCGAGTCCAGTCATGCAAGGTCAAGCTGAAGACGTTTCCAAAGCGGTTTGCGGTGAGTCATGTTGACGAGTTTGACGAGAATCTTGCCGAGGGTGAGCTGACACAATGGTTTGAAGGTGGTGCTGATGAATTTCTGACCTATGCGGATATAGGTACGACCGGTCTGCTCCAAAAAATATTGCGTGTCGGAACGCCGCTCGGCGACTGCGCGGATATTCAGCGCGGCGTCACGCCGTTTGTGTTGACTGATACGCTGACACACAAGACCAGCAAGCCAGCGTTTGCCGGCACCGTGAGGCGCTATCTGCTCGAACGCGGCGACAGAAAATATATTCGTGTTGATGACACACTGGCTGAACCGAAACCGGAAAAGTATTTCCGCGGGCCGAGGCTCTTGCTCCGGGAATTGATTAGCCGTCAATTCAGATTGCAAGCCGCCATGACGGAAGATGATTTTGTGACCAACAAGTCCATGCAAAGCATTCTGCCGCTGCCCGGCGGGCAGGATCTGCACCATTTGCTCGGGCTGTTGAACAGCAAGTTGATGTCCTGGTACTTTCTGCACAAATCCCAAATCGCCCAACGTGATGATTTTCCTAAAATTGTATTAAGGGAAACGCGGGCGTTGCCGATTGCCATCCCCCCTGGAAAAGACAAAAAGGGAATTGCAAATCAACAAAAACTGATTTCCGAGGTGGCGAGGCTATTGGCACTTTACAAAAATTTCAGCAAAGTGCGCACTCCTCACGAGCAAACCTTGCTCGATCGCCAAATTGCCACCACTGACCGTCAGATTGATGAACTGGTCTATGAACTCTATGACCTCACGAGCGCAGAGATCAAAATCGTCGAGGCAAGTGGGGCTGCTTGACGAAAGGCGTTGAGGTTTCGCAATCATCAGCGCAAGGGAGAAACACCGGAGAGCCGCTCCTGTCAATACTCTCCAGCCAGTGCTTACCTCTGCTTAAGGTGCGGTAAGCGAACAGCATTTGCGATCTCAATCGAAGCTGATGATCTCCACCCAGTTCGCGCCTTTGCCGGTCGGATATTTTCCGAGCTGTTTCAGCGCACCATTCGCGCCGTCGATCGCGTAAACCGAAATCGTCTCCGACTTCTCGCCCGATGAGACCAGATACTTGCTCTTGGCATCAATCGCAAAACCGCGCGGCTGTTTCTCGGTCGGTGTGCTGCCCAGATAGGTGAGCTTGCCGGTTGCGCCATCGACGCTGAATGCACCGAGGGTGCTGCTGGTGCGCTCGGTCATGTAGAGCCATTTGCCGTCCAATGTCATGTGAATGTCGGCCGACCAAATGTCGTTGTCGGTGTTGCGCGGCGGCGGGCCGCCGGGGGCACCGACGGCGCCGCGCGGGGTGCCGGGTACCAGCTTGGCATCGCGCGGCACGCCGGAGACTGATTCGCCTTCGGTGAGCAGGCCGGTCCTGGCGTCAAGCGCATAGGTGGTGACGGTGCCGAGCATTTCGTTGAGCACGTACATGAAGCGGTTGTCGCGCGAGGTGATGAAGTGGCGTGGGCCGGTGAGGGGTTTGAGCAGCACCACGGCCGGCGTGTTCGAGGCGAGGCGGCCGGTGTTGGCGTCGAAGGTGAACTGGAACAGTTGGTCGCTGCCGAGCGTCGGCACGTAGACGAACTTGTTGCTCTCATCGGTGCGGATCGAATGCGCGTTGCGGCCGACCGGGATCACCTGCAGTGGCGTGGCGCCGACGCGGCCATCGCTGCCGACGGCATTGACGCTGATCAGGTGGGCGCCATACGAAGCACCGAACAGATAGCGGCCGCTCTTGTCGAGCGAGATATAGGGGAAGCTCTCGGCTAGCGGCTCGATAGCTGGCGCAGCGCGCCGGTGCCGGCGTCAATGCCATACGTGAATACGGTGAAAGGCTTGGAGCGCGAGGCAGCGAATAGAAATTTCTTGTCCGGGCTCACCGCCATCGGCATCACCACTTTGGCGGCCTCGACGCGCGGGCCGGGTTTGAGCGAGCCGTCGCCTTCCAGGCTATAGCTGCTGATGTTGCCGTCGTCGGCGTTCGAGACATAGACGAAGGTGGCGGCAAGCGCCGGGGTTTCCATATAGGCTCTCGTAGTCTTTCAAGGCCGTCTTCAATCTGCTTCTGGTCAACTCGCACGCCGCGTCTGGAGAAAATGAGGCCTACATGTCGGTCACAGCCCCCTTGGTGGCCGGCCCGACCAGCTTCATGTACTTCGCCATCAGCCCGCGTGTGTAGCGTGGCGCCGGGCGCTTCCATGCGGCGCGGCGTTTGGCAATCACATCGTCGGCCACGTTCAGTTGCAGCTTCAGGGTGTGCGCATCAATGGTGATCGAGTCACCTTCTTCAATCAGCGCGATCAGGCCGCCTTCGTAGGCTTCGGGCGTGACGTGGCCGACCACCATGCCCCAGGTGCCGCCGGAGAAACGGCCGTCGGTGATGAGACCAATCGAGTCGCCCAGGCCTTGCCCGATCAGGGCCGAGGTGGGGGCGAGCATTTCCTGCATGCCGGGGCCACC
>JANNCZ010000659.1:0-14116 GCA_031387185.1 Burkholderiales bacterium | reverse complement strand
GCCGTTTCGCGCAATGGCGTGAGCAGCGCCTGGTCGACAAATACGCCTTTCCCGACGCAGAATGGAACGACGCACTCGCGCGCTATCCGTTTTTCGATGGCCTTGGCGTGGATGACACTGCGCGTCTGCGCCGTCTGGTGTCGCTGTTTTGCGCGGAGAAAGAATTCGCCGCCGGTGGTGATTTTGAGATCTCGTTGACCACGCAATTGCAGATCGCCGCGCAGGCCTGCCTGCCGATCCTCAATCTGGACCTGTCGTTCTATGGCGGCTGGCACGGCATCGTGGTCTATCGCGGTGAAATGCGCGTGCATCGAGAGGAGATGGACGAAGACGGCGTCGTGCATAGCTACGACGACATCATCTCCGGCGAGGCCATGCCCGGCGGGCCGGTGGTGCTGTCGTGGGAAGACGTAGCGCTCGCGGGCCAGTCGCCCTCATCGGGCTACAACGTGGTGATCCACGAATTTGCCCACAAGATCGACATGCTCAAGGGCGATGCGACCGGCGTGCCGCCGTTCTCCAGCGCGTTGCATCGCGGCCTCGATGGCCGCGCTTTTGAAGCGGCGCTGATGAGGAGCTACGAGGCATTCACGCGGGAAGTGGACGCCTGGGTGGCGCGCGGTGAATCAGAAGACGATGCGCCGTTGATCGACCCCTACGCTGCGGAACATCCGGCTGAATTCTTCGCAGTGCTGTCGGAGGCGTTCTTCACCCAGCCTGCGCGGGTGCATGAGGCGTTTGACGAGATGTACCGGCAGTTGGCGGCCTACTACCGGCAGGATCCCCTGCAGCGGCAGGGCTGAGAGCCGCTTCAGGAGCGGATCTGGCAGGATCAATGGCCCGAAATCCTTGACGGGAGCGGCTTGGTGGGAGCGGCTTGGTGGGAGCGGCTTGGTGGGAGCGGCTTGGTGGGAGCAGCTTGGTGGGAGCGGCTTGGTGGGAGGAGCTCTTGCCGCCACGCGGCTTGCCGGGCAGACTGTCCCTACCCCACCTCAAACTCCGCCGCAATCTGATGCGGATGCGCTGGCGGGTAGCCGAAGATGAGCTTCCCCGCCGACTCCAGTGTGAACGGCAGCTTGACGCGAAAGTAATCGCTGCCACCGAGCGCGACGTAGGTGCCATTGAGGCTGGTGTCGGTCAGCACAAACACGCCGCCGCGAAATTCAATCTTGGCGTGATGGCTGGAGACGAAGGCAGACTCATCTTGCACCACCACATTGCTGGCGGGGTGGCGGCCGATGCCAAGCAGGGGCCGTTGGGCGTTGACGCTGTGCGTGGCGTCCTGAAAGCGCAGCACCAGTTGATGAAACACCGGCGGCTGGTAGCTGCCCAGCGATGTGTTGCGCATTTCGCCACTGGAGACATCGTCAGACCACAGCACTTCATAGAGATCGATCGGTTCGGTCAGACCCTTGAGCAACTCGCGCCGCCACGGGCGCATCAGGCCGGCATCGTGCGCCGGCACCAGGTCAAGTGTTTGGCCGGTGGTGAGGATGCGGCCACTGCTGGCCACAGCGGCCACGCGCGCAGCGTTGATGGCGAACAGCGGCAGGTGAAATGAGCACATGAGCTCATCGCCAATGCTTTTGACCACGGTGCCGCGATGGCCGGCAACCAGATGCGACAGGTCGTTGAACACGCCGTCGATCAATTGCTTGGCCGCTTCGTTGCCCAGGCGCGCGTAAAGGTCGATCGAATCGACGATGCCGGCAAACAGCACGGTGACCGGAACGGTCTTGAGCCGTTTGGTGCGTTCGTTGTCTGGTTCAGCCATGCTTTGGTGAAATGGGAAGGGGGCGCGGGAACTGGAGAGTTGCCGGTCATTTTTCCCGATCGCGTCACGCAGTCAGGCGCTGTCAGGATTGTGGCCCGAGTTGTGGCTTGAGGTGCCTGCATGTGCTACAGCATGCGGCGCAGGCAAGAGCTAATTTAACATGTGATAAATTAGATTTAACTTGATTGACAGGGTGCGCACCTGACGTGCCGCTCAGTGCGTCCGCTTCAACTGTGCGTGCCTTTCAATCATCACAACATACTGGCGGTGCGTCTGCCCCAAGCCGGTTAACCAACAGGAGACCGCAATGCCCATCGCAACCGTCCGTGGCGTCAGCATCAACTACGAAATGTTTGGCAACGCCGGCCCGTGGTTCGCCTTCGTCACCGGCGGGCGGCGCGGCTACGCCGAATTTGTGCCGTTGGCGCAAAAACTTAGCGCGGCGGGCTGCCGCGTGCTGCTGCATGACCGCCGCAACACCGGTGCGTCGCAAGTGGTGATTGCCGGCACTGATGGCGAAGAAGAAATCTGGGCCGACGATCTGGTGGAGTTACTCGGGCAACTCAAGGCCACGCCGGCGTTTGTTGGTGGGACTTCGTCAGGGGCGCGCATGTCGATGCTTGTGTACCTGCGCCATCCGCACATGGTGCGCGCCCTGATTCTGGCGCGCATCACCGGCGGCGCATTTGCGGCAGGGCGCTTGCCCAACATGTATTACGGCCAGTTCATCAAGGCCGCGCAGGAAGGCGGGATGGCCGCCGTGTGCGCCACCGAACAATATCAGGAGCGCATCGCGGCCAATCCGGCCAATCGCGACTATCTGATGAAGCTTGATCCGCAAGAATACATCCGCGTGATGCAGCACTGGCTTGACATCTTCCTTACCGGCCCGCGTGCGCCGGTGATGGGCCTGACCGATGCGCAGCTCGGTTCGATCAAGGTGCCCACGCTGATCGTGCCCGGCAACGACAAGACCCACGCCTCGGTCAACGGCCATGCCGCGCACAAGTTGATTCCCGGCAGTGAAATGTTCGAACTCCCGATCACCGATCAGGACGAAGCGGTGCTGCCATTTTCAGCCTGGGCCGAACACGAGCCGGCGCTGGCGAAAAAATTTGTCGAGTTCATGCGCGCAGTCGAATCCGGCACGCTGCGCGCAGCAGCATGATTTCAATGAGGACGCCATGGAGGACAGCATGACCCACCGCACCGCTGCTTTCGCAGGACCCCGCATAGCCTGCCTGTTCAGCAGCCTGGTGCTCGCTGCCATGGTCACGACGGCCACCGCGCAAGCGCAAACCTGGCCCTCCAAGACCGTTCGCCTGGTCGAGCCGGCGGGGCCGGGCAGCGCGGTCGATGTATTCGCGCGCCGCCTCGCGCCGCAGCTGGCCGAGGTGCTCGGGCAGCCGGTGGTGATCGACAACCGGCCCGGCGCCAACAGCGCGATCGGCGCGCGCGAAGTGGCGCGTGCCCCGGCTGATGGCCATACCTGGCTGCACGCCAACATCAACAACTCGCTCAATGATCTGCTCTCGAGCGATGCCTGCTGCCGCCTCGGCGACGCGCTGGTGCCGGTGACGCGCCTGACCAGCACACCGCTGGTGATGGTCGTGCATCCCTCACTGCCGGCCAACAATCTGAAAGAGTACATCGCGCTGGCCAAGGCGCAGCCGCAATTGCTTACCTTCGCATCAGGCGGCACCGGCGCAATCACGCAGTTGCTCGGTGAAAAAATCAAATCCGCTGCCGGCATCTCGGTACGTGAAATCCCCTACAAGGCGATTGGCGCGGAATTGCCCGACCTGCTCGCCGGCCACGTGTCAACCGCCTATCTAGCACCCGTGGTGGTGGCGCAGCACATTCGTTCGGGCAAGCTGCGCGCCATCGGTGTTGCCGCACAAAAACGCTTCAGCTTTTTGCCTGATGTGCCGACCCTCGCCGAGGGCGGGCTGGCCGGTATTGATGCCGCCGGATGGAACGGTCTCTTCGTGCCGGCCGGCACGCCGCGCGACATCATTCTGCGCGTGCAGGGCGAGATTGCCAAAATCCTGGTGACGCCGGCCATGAAAGCCGAAGCGCTGGCGCAGGGTTACGAATATGGCGGTGAGTCGCCCGAGGAATTTCTCGCCTTCATCCGCGCCGAGTCGGCGCGTTGGGGGAGGGTGATCAAAGAGGCCAACATCAAGCTTGAATGACGCGCGCTTCTCTTGCGTGCATACCGCACTGACCCGCACTGACCCGCACTGACCTTGTCCCGCCTCAAAGGAGCCCCCATGTTGCCATCACGATTCAGACAGGTTCTTGCCGGGGCGCTCCAGGCTGCGCTCGGGTGCATGTTGGTGGCCGCCGCCAGCGCGCACGCGCAAGGCTTCCCCAGCAAGGCGGTGCGCATTGTCATTCCGTTCGCGCCCGGTGGCAGTACTGACGCCAATGCGCGCATCATCAACGACAAGCTCTCCGCGCTGTGGGGCCAACCCGTCATCGTCGAATCCAAGCCCGGCGCCAATACCGTGATCGGCTCCGATTTTGTCGCCAAGAGCGCACCTGACGGCTACACCCTGTTGCTGACTTCGACCGCGCATGTGGTCAACCCCAGCCTCTACGCCAAGCTGCCTTATGACCCGGTCAACGATCTGGCGGCGGTGACGATTGTGTCGGTGTCGCCGTTTGCGCTGGTCGCCGCCAACAATGTGCCGGTCAAATCTGCCAAGGATGTGATCGCGCTGATGCGCGCCAAGCCTGGCTCGCTCTCGTTCGGCACGTCCGATTCGAGTTCCCTGTTCACCGGCCATCTGTTCAACATGATGGCCAAGACCGAATTGCAAAGCGTGCCCTACAAGGGCGCGGGGCCGCTGATGACCGACCTCGCCGGCGGCCATGTGCCGATCGGCTTTGCCGCCGTCAGTTCGGTGCAGGGGCAGGTGCGCGCCAATCGCGTGCGTCTGCTCGGGGTTGGGTCGCTCACGCCGTCGGCCTTGTTCCCCGATGCGCCGCCGATTGCCAACGACCTGCCGGGGTTTGAGGCGATCTCCTGGTTTGGCCTGTTCGTACCGCGCGGCACGCCCAAGGACATCATTGCCAAAATTCATCGCGACCTCGCCACCGTACTCAAGGATGCCGACGTGCAAAAACGCATCCTCGGCCTCGGCGCAGAGCCGGGCACGGCCAGCACCGAAGAGTTCGAAGCGCGCATCAAAACCGAAATGGCGCTGTGGGCCGCAGTAGCCAAAGCAGCCGGCGTCAAGCCGGAATAACTTCTAACAAGAGAGCCACAACATGGATTACAAGAGCGAAGTGCGCGACGGCATGCGCATCGATTGGGACGTGCCGGTCACCATGGACGATGGCCTGGTGCTGCGCGCCGACGTGTTCCGCCCGATTGCCGAAGGCCGCTACCCGGTACTCATGACCTATGGCCCTTATGGCAAGGGCGTGGCATTTCAGGAGGGCTACAAGACTTCGTGGGACATCATGTGCCGCGAAAATCCTGACGCGGTGTCGGGCACATCCAACTTGTATCAAAACTGGGAAGTGGTCGATCCTGAAAAATGGGTACCCGATGGTTATGTGTGCGTGCGCGTCGATTCGCGCGGTGCGGGGCGCTCGCCCGGCTATCTGTGCCATAACAACGAGCGCGAGCAGAAGGACTATCACGACTGCATCGAGTGGGCCGCGGTGCAACCCTGGTCCACCGGCAAGATCGGCCTCAACGGCATTTCGTACTATGGTGCCAACCAATGGCGCGCCGCCGCCACGCAGCCACCGCACCTTGCGGCGATCTGCGTGTGGGAGGGCTGGTGCGACAACTACCGCGACGGCAACCGCCACGGCGGCATTCTGTCCACCTTTCGCAAAAACTGGCAGGACATGCAGGTCAAGACGGTGCAGCACGGTGTCGGCAGCAATGGCCGCAAAAGCCCGGTCACCGGCGAATGGGCCTGCGGCCCCGACACGCTCACGCCGGAAGAATTGGTAAAGAATCGCGAGAACATGGCGGCGCAATTGCTCGCGCGAGAATGGGACGGTCCCTACTATCGCGAACGCTCCGGCGATTTATCGCGTGTCAAGGTGCCGCTGCTGTCCACTGCCAACTGGGGCGGTCACGGATTGCACCTGCGCGGCAACCTCGAAGGTTATGTGGGTGCCGCGTCGGAGCACAAATGGCTCGAAGCCCACGGCGGTTCGCACTGGGCACCGTTCTACACCGATTACGGCGTCAACATGCAAAAGAAGTTTTTCGACTTCTTCCTCAAGGGCGAACAGAACGGCTGGGACATAGAACCTAAGGTGCGCCTGCAAGTGCGCCACCCCGGCGAGAAATTTGTCGAGCGTCACGAAAAAGAATGGCCGCTGGCGCGCACGCAGTGGACGCATTTTTATCTCGACCCCGATGGCATGACGCTCTCGCCCACGCCGCCAGCAGCGCGCGGCGTTGGAGCAACACCGGCAACGATCACCTACGATGCGATGGGCAGCGGCGTCACTTTCAGCACGCTGCCACTCGAGCAAGCCACCGAACTGACCGGCCCCTCAGCACTCAAGCTCTGGCTCTCGTCTTCCACCGCCGATGCCGACGTGTTCGCCGTGTTGCGCGTGTTCGCGCCAGACGGCAGCGAAGTCGTGTTCCAGGGCGCACTCGACCCGCACACGCCGGTCAGCCTGGGCTGGCTGCGCGCCTCGCACCGCAAGCTCGAAGCGGCACGCTCGCTGCCGTATCGACCGTTTCACAGCCACGATGAAGACTGGCCGCTCACGCCCGGTGAAACGGTGGAACTCGATGTCGAAATCTGGGCGACCTGCATCGTCATCCCCAAGGGTTACCGCATCGCCCTCACGCTGCGCGGCAAGGATTACGAATGGGACGGCCCGGCGGCGACACTGTCAAACATGAAGCACCCGATGAAAGGCTGCGGACCGTTTGTGCATGACGACCCGGCCGACCGGCCACCTGAAGTGTTTGGTGGCAAGGTCACGCTGCACTTCGGGCCGCAGCAGGCGGCGCGCGTGCTGCTGCCGGTGATACCGGCAGCTTGAGGCGGCGCGCGGTCTTGGCCGTGGTGGCGGCGATGAATGCTGTCAAGCGGCCAGTCAGAGCCTTGCCTGCGGGCGTGAGCAAGGGGCGCACAGTGGCCACCGCGTGCGCAATCGCATCCGGCAGCTTGCCGGCAAGTTCGCCGGCCAGGTTGGCGATGAATTGTGGGCGCATGCGCAAGTCTGCCGACATGGCGTCAAGATGTTCGCGGTTCAAGTGGCCAGGCCGGAACTCGCCACCGATGGAGAACGCAAATTCGGCGGACAACCCCGGATACAGGCGCGTACACATAAGGTCGTAAAACGGCGCCAGTGTCATGCCTTTGCCGGGACTATCGAGCAAGGCCAGATTCTTGGCGTGGCTGTCGTTATTGCCGGTGAACAGGTTGAACAGAATCCACAACACATAGTGGCGCAGGTCAGCGGCGGGCTGGCTGCTGTGGGCGCGGATCAACTCCGCGCAAGCCGCGATGCCGGGGCCGCCTTCCCTTTCGTATTTCTTGTCCGAGACGATGCCTGCCAGTTGGCATATGTCGTATTGAATCAGGCGCCCGAGTTGACCACCGAGCCGGCCTTCCGGTTGCATAAAACGGTCGAAGCGGCGCACCAGGCAGGCCCGCGTGTGTGGCTCGTAGAACACTTCGGCCGTAGGCAGCCCGCAACGCGCTGCCGTCAGCATGACGATGGTTTCGTTGACAGCGGAGTGCCAGACCTTGTTTAGCCTGCGAATGTCAGGTTTGAGAATATGGGTAGAAGGCGCTGTGCCGCGCGGCAGACGCGGCACGCCATCTGCAAACAGCGCAATGCTGGTCTTGTCCTGCGCACCCGCCAGCGAAACGCGCGCGCTGCGGCCGTTGAGGTCAATGGCAGCAGTGTTGCTCTTGCCAAGCTGCGTGGCCAGTGCTTGCCACGACGTGGCCTCGTAGCCAGGCGCATTGGCCGGGGCCACCCCTGCGGGCAGGATCACAAAGCCGCCTGCGGTATCGCCTGCCACGGCGCGCAACAGGGCAAACAGCGTGGACGCCTTGCTGCGTGTGGCGATGGTTTGGCGCAATTCGCCTTCGGGCAGCAGGTTTTCGAAAAAGGCCTGTACCGCTGCCGAATCGTTGCGGTCCGGTGCTGGTGGAATAGCCGCAATGGCGATGGGCTGCGTGCGCGAGAGCCAGCCTGGGGCGTACTCGAACGCCATCGGGGTGGTGTCGTGCAGCGTCCCGGCCAGCGCATCACCGTACCAGACATCGAGTTGCTTAATCGGCGCCGCACTGAGACGGTTAGCCGGCGCTGCACTGAGGCGGCCAACAGGTGCCGCATTGATGCGCCCCGGCGCTGCCGCGCCCCGGCGCGCGGCGCTCATGCTCCGCGCGCGCTGCGCACGCGAACGATGACTTCGAGGCCGAGCAGGTGCATCAGATCGAGCACTTTTTGCAACTGCACCGTGGGTTTGCCATTCTCGACATCCACGATGAAGCGGTTGCCAGTATTACCCAGGCCCGCCAGATCCAGTTGCTTGAGCGCCAGTTGCTGGCGCCGGCTGCGCACCAGCGCACCCAGGCTGGCGGCGGTGCGCACGGGGGTATCGGAAACTGAATTACCGATGAGTAATTTAGCAGCGGTCACAGCGTGTGCTCCACAGAGTATTACCTTACGGTAATTTTGTGCCCTAGCGCATTCACTGTCAAGACAATAATTACCTATCGGTAACTATCATCTGCCCGGATCGTTGAGCGTGGTGCGCAAAATGCCGGCCATCTGCGCATCCGGCATTGACAGCGGCGGGTAATGCGACAGGCCCAGACCCAACATCTTGGCCATGGTGGTTCTCCTCTGCAGCGCGTGGCAATTCGCTACTTCAGGGCTTCGAGCAGGCGCAGCACCGGCGCCACGCGCACGCCCTCACGCGTGAGGTAGTCGCGCGCAGTGCGTGCGACTACCTGCCACGCATCGACCTGCGGAAAACGTTGCTTCAGATAACGCATGCCGGTGCCAATGCCGCCGTCTGAGAGTTTGCATTCGATAAAACTGACCGGCTCGCGGCCCACCAGCACTACAAAATCGACCTCGCGGCCATCGGTGTCGCGGAAGTAGCGCAGTTCGGCGTCAACCCCTTCGACATCCTGCTGCCAGTGCACCCATTTTTGCAAATGGCTGGCCACCAGATTTTCAAAGCGCGCACCCTCATCCTGCACCAGCGACCAGTCGAAATGATAGTGCTTTTGAATTTTCTTGACGGCGCGAATCCGTGGCGCACCGAAAGGCGCAATACGGAAAATCGCGTAGAGGCGTTCGAGCACATCGATCCAGTTGCCGACAGTGCGGTGCGATAGCGACAAATCCTCGCGCAGACCATTGAGCGATAGCGGGCTGCCGACCAGTTCTGGCAGGCGCATCACCAGCAGTTCAAGCTGGCCCAGATTGTCGATGCGCTCCAGGCTGGTGACTTCCTCGCGCATCAACCGGTCGCGGTAGTCACGCGCCCAGCGCCGCGCCTGCCGCTCCGATCCGGAAAAAAAAGGTTCGGGAAATCCGCCCAGGCGCAGCAACTGCTCAAAATCATCCTGCGTTTTGATGCCCAGTTCAGCCACCGAAAACGGATGCAGGCGCAGGTAGTGGTATCGCCCTTGTAAAGAATCCCCGCCGAAGCGGTAGTAATCGAGCCGCGCGCTGCCGGTCACCAGAATGCGCTTACTGTCGCCGTGCAGATCAAACAGGCCCTTGAGGTAGCCGCGCCAAAGCCGGTATTTGTGAATCTCGTCAAAAAACCATGCGTCCGTGGCAGGAAGCTGTTGTTTCAAAATGAGCACGCGATGCGCCGCCACATCCCAATTGAGATAGGCATTTGCTTCGGGGATCAGTTGCTTGCCCAGACTGGTTTTGCCCACTTGGCGCGGGCCGCCGAGAAACACCATCTTGCGGGTGAGATCGTCCGCAATCGTGTCCAACAGATAGCGCGGATGGCGTGCAATGGCGTTCATAACGCCAGATTATATACCCGGTTTTTTTTGCGTAAGTGAGAAAAAAGACGTGGTTATTTTTGCAGAAAAGGAAAAATGCCAACACGCGCATTCGCGTGTCAAAAAAACTTCACCGCCTGCAACCAGGCTCTGCCATAGCGGTCGGTATCGGCAGTGGCAATCTCGCCGGTGGTCTTGGCCGCCCAATAGAGCTTCACCGAAAAGTCACTCTGCTTTACCAGTGTGAAACCAATACCGGCCGCCGCCAGCGTGCGTGCATTGACGCCCGCCGCAAACGCATTCTTGTTGGTCTGCACCCGCCCGCCGTCAGCGAACAGCACGATGGATGGCGTCGCCCCGATCCCGAAGTCAAACGGCAGGGCATAGCGCAATTCCACTGTCGCCTGCACCCCTTCATCCCCCGCCGCCTCACCCACCGGATAGGCACGCACCCCGTTGGCACCGCCGAGCGACATCTTCTCCGAGCTATCCAGATTCTTGCCGGCCTTTTGCGCAGACAGGCTGCCGAACAAGGTCCACTGCTGGGTCAGAGCGTGCTGGTACAGCAGCGAGAAGTTGAGCTTGCGGTAGCTGCCCTGCGTCTGCGCTGTGGTGGCGTCAGCCGCACGCGCGCCCGGCTCCTGCAAATCAAGCTGGCCCGATAACAGACTCGCGTTCCACACCAGCACACTGTTGGCAAACAGCGGGTCACGCACATCACCGCTCAGCGTGAGCGTGGTGGCACGGCTTTGCTTCGGAGTGACTGGCGTTGTGTTAGTCACGTCCTCAAAGCGCTTGCCGTCAACGGCAAGCGTCGTGTTCAGATTCCACGCCTGACTGCGCACCCACGGGTAGCTCACAAAAAGGCCGGTACTGCGCGTGGTGCCCGACGCTTGCAGGGACGCGAAGGTGCCCCCGAGCCGGTAGCGCGTGTCACCGTAAGACGCGCCGATCTTCCAGCCATCGCCGCCAATGGGCACGGCCGCGCGCAGGGTCGCCGAGGTCAGGCCCGAGAATGAATCGGTCAAGCGCGCGGTGAACGACTCGCCCAAACCAAACGGTGAGAGCAGGTTCATCTGCCCGGTTACGCGGTTGGTGCCGGTGAAGCGGTTGCCGTGATTGTCGAACTCCACCTGACCGGTTGCCAGCGGCGATTCGCCGACGTCGAGCGTTAGATCAGATGACCCCGCCGTACTGCCGGCCTTCAACACCGGATTCACCCCGCCCACACCGGACTGATCGGCGAGCAGCAGGATCGGGCGCTCGAAGGTATCGAGTGTCAACAGCGCCCCGTTGGTGAGCGGCGTGGTGAAGCGCGCAATCGTTGCATCTGACAAGCGCGAGCGGTTGTTCACCTTCACGCTGCCGAGCACCCCTTCGAGCACGGCGATCTCGATGGCGGCATTGGTTTCGGCGATGCGCTGCGCTGGGATGTAGGCGCGCGCTACGAGGTAGCCGCGTGAACGGTAGAACGCGGTGATCCTGGCGGCGGCGTCCTGAAGTTGCTTCAACGTGACGGTCTTGCCCACCAGATCATCACGCACCAGCGCCAGCAACGTAGCGTTATCGAACGCGGTGTTGCCGCTGATGCTGAGCGCGGCCACCGCAAAGCGCGTTGCCTCATCGGCGCGCAGGGCGGGGCGCGCTGGTTCGGTGGAGAGTGGTGGCCGCGCGCGCGGCACTTCGAGCGGGCGCTGCTCCAGATCGCGCGAGGTGGAGCCTGCGTCGGGGCGCACCTGGGCAATCGCAGGCGCCGTTACCAGACAGGCCACGAGCAATGTCAGCGTACCTGCCTGGGCAGCAGGCCAGCCGCGGCGGGACGGCAGAACCAATCTTGGCCCAATCATCGGAATCGAGGTCATCAAGTCAGAGGGTGGAAGATTTGCGCACGGCGGCTGCCGGACGCGATTGCGGGAGTGTATGCGAACCCGGCGCGCCTGTATCTAGTCCATTCGGACTGGTTTGGTGCTGTGTGCGCTGCCCGCGAGCGGTGCCACCACCCCAGGCTGCCGGCAGCGGCCAAAGCGAAGTCCAGGCGAAGTCCAGGCGAAGCCCGCGCGAAGCCCGCGCGAAGCCCGAAGAGGCGCATGGATTGGACTTGTGCAAGCACTATGCCTGAAGAATGGCTGCCAGAGCGGTTCTCAGGGCAAGGCTTTTCAGCGAGTTATCAAGCCGGCTCCAGCCCAATCACCAGCTTTTTTCCCAACAGACTGATCGCTTCCGCGATGCGCGGCAACTTGGAACCATAGTGCGGGTCGAGCAGGCGCCGCACTTCTTTTTCATCCACCCCCAACTGCCGCGCAAGCTGGACCTTGCTGATGCCCGCCTCGCGCATCGCGGTGTACAGCGCGGCCTTGGCAACGGTTTCCGCGGGTGGCGCCACCATGTGCTCGCCACGCTTCGGTTTGCTTGGCGCCGGAAAATCGAGGCCCTGCTTCATGTACGTGGCAAACAATTCATCCATTGCATCGGCCGCCTCGCGCAACGCTTCCGCCTCATCATCACCCTGCGTGATCAAAGCCGGCAAATCGCGGCAGGTGACCACCAATCCGTCGCCCTCGGATTTAAGCAACACCGGGTAGTCGAAACGATCCATCGTCGGCCTCACAGGTCTCTCGGGTTTATGCCAAGCTGGGAACACATGGCGTAAAAAGTGCCGGTGCGCAATTCATCCTTCAGATTGCGGATGATGGTGAATGACGCGCCGTAGTAAACCGTTTGATGACTGCCTTTGCCACGCGCCGCATCAAGCCTGACCGTGACGCCCTGTCGATTGCCCAGTGCTTTGAGTTTGCGCAGGAATTCACTGCCGGTCATGAATTGATTATCGGACGAAAACGACCGAATGTAAAGTGTGATGGTTGGTCGAAGCAAATTCCCGCATTGCTGCGCGCGCGGCGCCCCGCAAATCAAGCTGCCCTGACAACAGGCTCGAGTTCCATATCAGGATGCTGTTGACAAACAGCGGATCACGCACTTCACCGCTCACCGTCAGGCTGGCAGCCTGGTGGCTGGTGAGGCATCCGGTGGACCGTGGGTAGCAGCGACATCGGCATCACTCCTCGACGCCCTCGGGCAAGCCCATCTGCGGCGCGCCGCCGCTGCCAGAGAACAGCCCGTTCCCTGCGCCACCGCCGCCGGAACCGCCGAAGCCCCCTGATCCCCCTGAGCCCGAGTTGCCCGCACCTGCTGTGCCACCCGATCCACCCTGCTGCGCCGAGTTGATCGCACTCTGCGCACCAGGCAATTGTGAAGTCGAAGCGGTAATCGTCAACGCACCATCGGCATAAGTCATCGTGTAATTGTTGCTCAGCAAATTCAAACCACCGGGCGTAATCACATAGCTGCCCGGATTGACCGCACCTTGCGACGTGCCGCTGTAGGCGGGCGCGCCACTCACCACCGACGCAGAGGTTTCGCCATTGACCAGCCCGAGGAAGCTCACGCCGTTGCCACCGGTGAAAGGCACGTTGTCACCCACCTTGGCCAGTGAGTTTGCCGAGACGGTCAGCGGCGCACGGTGTACCGTGAGACTGCCGTTGACATAGTTCACCAGATAGTTGGCGAGGCTGAAGTTGCTGCCTGCAGCCGCCACGCCACCCGCGGGTGTGATCGCATACGGGCTGTTCGCCACAATTGCGCCCGAAGCCGCGCCGGTGCTTGCCAGACTCACCGAGCCAATCGTCTCGCCCGCCACCAAGCCCGTCGAGGTGAATGCCGTGCCTGCAAAGTTGAGCGTGCCGCCGTAGGTCTTGATAGCGTTGTTCGCGGTGATGCTCAGCGGCGCCTGATTGATGCTGCCCGCAGTGTTGACGGTGCTTACCAGATAGTTGCCACCACCATTGCCGTCGTTGACGCTGTAGCCGCCGTTGACCAGCAGCGTGCGGCCATTGGCTGCGCTCGCGTTCGCACTGTCAAAGCGCTGGCTGGTGCCGGTCACGTTATCGGTGCCGAACAGCCCGGCCACGCCCACCGCACCGCTGGAGTTGGCCGTGCCATCGTAGCCGCGCGTCTGCGTGGCGGCAGTGAGGGTCAACGCGGCTTGATTGATGGTGCCTGCGGCATTCACGGTAGCGACCAGGTAATTGCCACCGCTATTGCCATCGTTCACGGTGTAACCATTGTTGACCTGCAGGGTGCGCCCATTGGGCGTTGAAGCGTTGCGGCTGTCAAAGCTTTGCGTCGCACCGGTGACCGAATCGCTGCCGAACAAGCCGGTGGCACTCACGGTGCCGTTTGATGCGGTGCCGCCATCGTAGGTGCGCGTCTGTGCAACTGCGGCGAGCGTGAGTGGTGCGCGGTCAACGTTCGCCGTGGCCGCTGCGGTGGTGTTGAAGCTGTAGTTGCCCGCGTCGGTGCC
>JANNCZ010000657.1:0-11134 GCA_031387185.1 Burkholderiales bacterium | reverse complement strand
CTTGCAAAGTCTTTCGTTCATGCCTATGTCCAGGTCTAGCATTACAAAAATCGGCGTTTGCAGGCGGTCGGCAAGATTGAATGCTTCAGCACCAAACTTGAAACTCTCGTAGGGGTCTTCCGGGAACAACAACACATGCTTGGTATCGCCATGGGAAGCATAGGCACAACTGAGTACGTCTGACTGCTGGGTACGGGTGGGCATTCCGGTAGATGGGCCAGCGCGCTGAACGTCAAAAATGACCGACGGAATTTCCGCGAAATAAGCCAGCCCCAAAAACTCTTGCATCAGTGAAATGCCGGGGCCTGAAGTGGCTGTAAACGCACGCGCGCCATTCCACGCCGCGCCGATGACCATGCCGATCGAGGCCAGTTCGTCCTCCGCCTGCACGATGGCATATTTAGCCTTGCCATCCTCTGCTGTGCGGAATTTCTTGCAATGCTTGGCGAATGCTTCGGCGAGCGAAGACGAGGGCGTGATCGGATACCAGGCCGCCACAGTGGCGCCACCATAAACAGCGCCGAGTGCAGCTGCACTGTTGCCCTCCGCAAATATCAGGTCTCCCACATTGTCGGCACGTTTCACTTTCAGGCCGATATTGCAGTCGAGATGAGAAATGGCATAGTCGCGGCCCATGTGCAGCGCGGCTATATTGGGCGCGAGTAATTTCTCCTTGCCCTTGTACTGCTCGGCGATTAGTTGCTCAATCACCGCAACTTCGACATCGAGCAGTGCAGACAGCGCGCCCACATAGATGATGTTTTTGAAAAGTTGGCGCTGGCGTGGGTCGGTATAGGCCGCGTTGACAATCTCGGTGAGCGGAATGCCGATCACATGGATGTCAGTGCGGAATTTCGACTGTGGCATTTGCCGCGTCGAGTCGTAGAACAGATAACCACCGGATTCAATTTCGGCGACATCCTTGTCCCAGGTCTGGGGATTCATCGCCACCATGAAGTCGCAGCCACCGCGACGGGCCAGATAGCCTTCTTCCGTCACACGAACTTCATACCAGGTCGGCAGCCCCTGGATATTTGACGGAAAAATATTGCGTGGCGAAACCGGCACACCCATGCGCATGATCGATTTTGCGAACAGTGTATTTGCGGATGCCGAACCGGAACCGTTGACGTTGGCGAACTTGATGACGAAATCGTTGACCGCTTTGATCGCATGCTTGCTCATTCTGCAGCCTCCGGCATTTTTTCAAACTGTGGCCGCGGTCGATTGCTTCCGGCATGCGTCATCTGGATCAGTGATTTCTGCATGTCCCAGGCACCGGTCGGACAGCGCTCGGCACACAGCCCACAGTGCAGGCAAACGTCCTCATCCTTGGCCATGATGCGGCCAGTTTTCAACAGACTGGAAACGTACAAGTCTTGGGTGAGGTTTAGTGCTGGCGCGGTCAAGCGCGCCCGTAATTCGTTTTCGTCACCATCGGCCGTAAAAGTGATGCAGTCCATCGGGCAAATGTCGACGCAGGCATCGCATTCGATGCATTGCGCGGTATTGAATACCGTCTGCACATCGCAATTGAGGCACCGCTGGGCCTCCTTGTAGCCGAGCTTGGCGTCGAAGCCCAGTTCGACTTCAACTTTGATGCTTTTTAGTGCGATCGACACATCCTTCAGTGGCACTTTATAACGGAGATCGCCAGTGATGGCGTTGTCATAGCTCCACTCGTGAATGCCCATTTTCTGGCTGAGCAAATTCATCATCGGCGGGGGACGAACTTCGACATCTTCGGACTGGCAGAACTTGTCGATTGAGATGGCCGCCTCGTGACCATGGGCCACGGCCCAGATAATATTCTTGGGGCCGAACGCGGCATCACCACCGAAAAACACCTGTGGCAGGCTGGCTTGCATGGTGACCTTGTCGACGACCGGCATGCCCCATTTGTCGAAGTCCAGTCCGATGTCACGCTCGATCCAGGGAAACGAGTTCTCCTGGCCAATGGCAACAAGCACATCGTCGCAGGGGAAATGCGCATCCGGCTGACCCGATGGCACCAGCGACCGTTTGCCATTGTCGTCGTACCTGGCTTCAACGATCTCGAACGTGACACCCGTGAGTCTGCCGTTTTCAGTGGTGAACGCCTTGGGGACATGAAAGTTGATGATTGGAATCCCCTCGTGCTGGGCGTCCTCTTTTTCCCAGGGCGACGCTTTCATTTCATCGAATCCTGAGCGCACGATTACTTTGACATCGTCGCCACCGAGGCGCCGCGACGATCTGCAACAATCCATGGCGGTATTACCGCCGCCCAATACGATGACCCGCTTGCCGATTTTTTCAATATGCCCGAAAGAAACCGACGACAGCCAGTCGATACCGATATGGATATTGGCTGCGGCCTCCTGCCGACCGGGGATATCCAGAGCTCGCCCACGCGGCGCGCCGGTGCCCACAAAAATAGCGTCGAAGTCTTTGGCGAGAACCGCCTTCAAACTATCGACGCGAACGCCTGCGCGGAATTCAGCGCCGAGATTCAGCACATAGCCTACTTCTTCATCGATCACCGATTCGGGCAGGCGGAACTTAGGTATTTGCGTGCGGATCATACCGCCGGCGCGTGAATCGCCATCATAGACAACCACTTCATAGCCCAAGGGCAGCAGGTCACGGGCCACAGTAAGTGATGCAGGCCCGGCACCGATACACGCAATACGCCGGCCATTTTTCTTTACGGCTGGCTTGGGTAGCCGTTCGCGGATATCTTCTTTGAGGTCGGCCGCCACCCGTTTGAGCCGGCAGATGGCGACGGGTTCGGGCTTGTCTCCGTTGTTCTCTTCCACGCGTCCGCGCCGGCAGGCCGGCTCACATGGCCGATCGCAAGTGCGTCCGAGGATGCCCGGGAACACATTGGACTGCCAGTTAACCATGTAGGCGTCACCGTAACGGCCGGCGGCAATCATGCGAATGTACTCGGGAACAGGAGTGTGGGCAGGACATGCCCACTGACAATCCACAACCTTGTGGAAGTAATTCGGCTGACGAATATCAGTCGGTTTCAATGGTCTCTCCCCTTATTGACCCGGCGTAGCTGCCGGATGCTTGTGGCGAATATTACAGCTTGAGGCCGTTCCTGCCATGCCGCAGTGCAACATCACCGTCTGGGCTGCTAGAATCCAACCGCTGCGCAGTAACGTACAGAAAATATCGAACAACAAAAAAAGAACGCTCATTGAAAAACATCCTTGTTTTGTTTGATGCCGACTGGGATCAATCACAGCTCGCCAAAGCCGCCGAAGAAAGTGCGAGCGCGCGCTACAAATTTTTCTATGAGGGTTTCGATCTCTTCAGCTTTCCCAGTAACGCGCAGCTTCTGACGTTCAATATTTTCCGGTTCGTCGACAAACTCGCCAAGAAATATCGCCGCGTAAACCTCGCGGGCATTGTTTCAACCAACGAACAATTCGGTGCACTTGCGGGGGCGCTGCTCGCCAAGAAACTGGGCCTGCCGGGGCCGGACCCAAAGGCGCTAATCGCAGCACAGCACAAGTACGTGGCGCGGCGCATCCTGGCGCAGGAAGTGCCTGAGGCCAATGTCGCCTTCCATGCGTTCCCGTACACCTTTCAGTCGGCTGCAGAAATTCCGCTCAAGTATCCGTTTTACGTCAAACCGGTGAAGGCTGCATATTCGGTGCTGGCACGCCGCGTAGACAGTTTTGCTGAACTCCAGCAGCACATGACCTTTCATCCCTGGGAAGAGTACATCATCAAGCGGCTGGTGAGACCGTTCAATGATGTGGTGCAAAAGCTCACCGACTTCGATGTCGATGCACACTGGATGATCGCAGAAGAGTTGATAGACGGACAGCAGATCAACGTCGACGGCGTGGTCGTGAATGGTGAAATCCATATCCTCGGCATCATCGATGCGGTGATGTATCCCGGCACCGATCAGTTCATGCGTTTTGAATATCCCACCCGTCTGCCGGTGGATCGCGCTGAGAAGGCGCGCGACACGGCCAAACGCATCGTGCAGGCGCTGGGATTGGATCATGGACTGTTCAACGTCGAAATGCGCGTCTGTAACGAGACCGGCGATTGCAAGTTAATTGAAGTCAATCCGCGCATGGCTGCGCAGTTTTCCGATCTTTACGAGAAAGTTGACGGCATCAATCTTCACGAACTCGCGCTCGATATCGCCATCGGCAATACGCCCGACCTGCGACCTGGACAAGGCAAATACAAAGTGGCCACGAGTTTCGTGTTCCGCAAATTTGATGGCTCTCCGTTGGCAAAAGCGCCCAGCAGTGAGGAACTGAAGTGGCTGAGCGAGTTCGATCCTGATGCATTTTTGGCGATGTTCGTCAAGACTGGCGGGGGATTGAAGCGGGAAATGAAATGGCTGGGCAGCCATCGCTATGCAACGCTCAACATGGGCGGCGAATCTGAGCAGCAATTGCTGGACAAATTCCATATGGTGAAGCAGACGCTGAGGTTTGAGACGGGCTGAGTTGTCGGGCGTTTACAAACTCCAGCATTGGCGGGCTTTTCCAGACACTTTCGTCCAGAACACCGCGCAGAATGGCGATCTGCGCATTTCGCCCCCAAAGCAGGATCCTTCACCGCTACCAATACGTCACCGCCATTTTCGTCGCCAGCACATACATCAGCAGCGCAAATACACGCTTGAGCGTCATTACCGGCAAGCGCCGCGCCAACCGCGCGCCCGCCGGTGCGGTGAACACACTCGCCGCCACCAGCGCAGCCAATGCCGGCAGGTAGACAAACCCCAGGTGATAGTCGGGCAGATCAGGTACTCGCCAGCCACTTGCGACATAGCCGAGTGTACCGATCAAGGTGACCGGAATGCCGATGGCAGCTCCCGTGCCGATGGCAACGTGCATGGTAACCCCGCAATAGAGCATCACCGGCATGATCAGAAACGTTCCGCCCGCAGAAACCAGCCCTGATAGCGTACCGATACAAAGCCCGATCGCGAACGATGGCATCGGCCCCGGCATAGTGCGCGACGCGTGAGGCTTTTTGCCGAGAAGCATCTGCGTGGCCGCTGCGTAGACGATGACAGCGAATGCGATGGCAAGGGAGCGCTGTGACAGCCAGCCACTGGCAAACGTCGACAGGAGCGAGCCGGTAACCATGCCGGGCACCATCAGTTTGACGATCGTCCAGTCCACGCCGCCGTGCTTATGATGCTCGCGCACGCTTGCACTTGAGGTGAATGCGGCAGAAGCCATTGCCGTGGCCAGTGCCATATGCACATTGTGGTCGGTGCTCAGGGCCTGCGCTGAGAACAGGGCGGCCAGAATTGGCACCAGCGTCATGCCGCCGCCAATGCCCAGCAGTCCCGAGAGAAAACCCACCAGAGCGCCTGTGAAGGCATATGTCAGTAGCCAGATCATTTGGCAATTGTATTGATTTGCGTCAGGTGTAACGGCACAGTCGCTTTCCCCCTCGTCCGGCGTGCCTCGCTCAGGTAAAATCGACTCTTCGCCATCGCGCGCAAAATACCCTCGTAAAACGTCATGAATCTCACCACCGTTTCCGGCATTCGACAGGCCTTTATCGAATTTTTCGTCTCCAAGGGCCACACCCATGTGGCATCCAGTTCGCTGGTTCCCGGCGACGACCCAACGCTGTTGTTCACCAATGCCGGCATGAACCAGTTCAAGGACTGCTTTCTCGGCAAGGAAAAGCGGGCCTACGTTCGCGCAGTGACGTCGCAGCGTTGCGTGCGTGCTGGTGGCAAGCATAACGATCTGGAAAACGTCGGTTATACGGCGCGTCACCACACGTTTTTTGAAATGCTGGGGAATTTCAGTTTCGGCGATTACTTCAAGAGCGACGCGATCAAATTCGCATGGGAATTGCTGACGGTTGTTTACAAGCTTCCCAAAGAGAAGTTGCTCAACATCTCGAAAAACGTGTGATGGCGCGCGGTGTAGCCGACGTTCTCAAGGTCGTTGTGTTTGCCGCCGGCGCGCACGCAGCGTTGCGAGGTCACGGCACGAACATAGGCGCGCTTCTCCTTGCCGAGGAAGCAATCCTTGAACTGGTTCATGCCGGCATTGGTGAACAGCAATGTCGGATCATCACCCGGCACCAGCGAGCTCGATGCAACGTGAGTGTGGCCTTTGGAGACGAAAAAATCGATGAAGGCCTGGCGGATGCCGGATACGGTAGTGAGATTCATGGTGCCCGTTTGATTGGTCGTGGCCTTGCGGCCAAACGCGAAAATAGAACCGCGAGTTTACCAGTGCAAGGCGCGCAACACGAGCCAAACCACGTCATTGACAGACGATCAGCCGGTCTCGAAGCCCAGCGTATTCTTGACGGTGGTAAATTTGTCGAGAAGATGCTCGTGCGAGTGGCCGCCCATATTGAGCGTCGCATAGCGGTGGCTGCCGAGCCATTTCATTTCGCGCTTGAGTCCGCCGCCTTGCTTGATGAAGAGCGCCAGAAACGCATCCGGATCGAACTCCTTCAACCAATTGAGATTTTCGTGCGTCGGCGGATTGGCCATCGGCGTACCGTCGAATTTGCGGAACACAAAACTGGTCGCCATCTTGTACTTGCCGCGTCCAGGCGACAGGTCGGGCCTTACTCCACTGGCGACCTTCAATGCGACATCGTGAAGATTGATGCCATCGACCTTTTCATACAAGTCCGAAAATTGTGCGGCCATGCGCGGATTCACTTCAATCATGCGGCACTCGCCGGTTTCCGGGCAAACGCGCATTTCCACATTGAACTGGCCATGATCCAGTCCGACTGCAGCGATAATTTTTCGCGCTGTTTCACGTGCCCGAATCGCGTGGTCGGGTGGAAGCCGCGTCGGATATTCGAAGCGCATGAATTGATCCGTACCCGGATACATGACGGCATCGACGATGCCCAGCACCTTGATTTCACCATCGATCACCACACCATCGACGTTCACTTGTACACCATCGATCAATTCCTCGGCCAGCATCCAATGTGCATCGACGTCGAAATCCGTGAGGCGGCGCACCACATCGTTGAATGGTCGCACCAGACGTTTGATGATGTATTTTTCCCAAGGATGAAATCGCATATGCTGCTGAAGCGCGGCGAAATTATCGACGCGCCTTGCCAGTACTGAATACGCGGCTTTCACCGGCTTTACATAAAACGGAAACGTCAGCGGAATTTCTTCCGCAGATTTGAATGTATAGGGAAACGCATGGAAGGCGACATTCGCCTCGGGTAACTCGCGTTGCAATATTCGCCGTGCCACATACTTATGCTGAGATGCAATCAGCGCCCCGGGGTCGGCTCCGGGCAATCCCAGCTTACGGGCCAGCAACGCTGTCGCCAGCGCACCGAATTGTTCGTTACTGGATGTCACGCCGTGCAACGGCAAGTGCTGGTACTTCCGCACCAGCCTATCGACAAAGCGAAACATGTCGAACGTCAGCAGTTGTGCATTGCTCGGAAAACTGAAGAGGTCAAAACCCTCGTAGTGAAAACGATATCCTTCGCCGTCGGATGCGGCGGCGCGTTGAAGTTGCAAACGATCCCAGTCAGCATCAAACAGAACGAGAATATTTTTCAACCGGGTGATGCCTCATTGTTGTTTTGTTGCGGGATATACGCAGGTTCTCGGCACTTGGATTCTAGCAGTGCAGTGCAATCTTTTGCCAAAGTGACCCAAACGACCCAGCGAAAACACAGTCGTGCGTTGGTCGCGGCGCGATGTTGAACCTTACACATCGATGATTTTCTCGGGTAATTCTGCAAACAAATCCTACCAATACGTCACCGCCATTTTTGTCGCCAGCACGAACATCAGCACCGCAAAGATTTTTTTCAGCGTTGCCACCGGCAGTCGATGCGTCATGCGCGCGCCCATCGGCGCAGTGATAATACTGCCCGCGACAATCGCCACCAGGGCGGGCAACAGGACAAATCCCAAGTGATGATCGGGAAGCCCCGGTACCTTCCAACCGGCCGCGACGTAGCCCAGCGTGCCAATGACCGTCACGGGAATGCCGATCGCAGCACCCGAGCCAATCGCCACGTGCATGGTGATGCCGCAATACAGCAGCACCGGCATGATCAGAAACGTACCGCCCGCCGACACCAATCCTGAAAACACACCAATCACCAGCCCGATCAAAAACATGGGCACGGCGCTCGGCAACGCGCGCGCGGCGGCTGGTTTTTTTCCCAGCAACATTTGTGTCGCAGCCAAATAGACAATGACGGCAAATGCCAACGCAAGATTTCGTTGCGAAATCCAGCCAGTCGCGAATGTCGATATCAGTGATCCCGCCGCCATACCCGGCGCCACCCGCGCCACCAGCGACCAATCGACAGCGCCGTGACGATGGTGCTCTCTCACGCTGGCGCTGGACGTGAAAGCGGCTGACGCCATCGCGGTCGCGAGTGCCAAATGAACTTTGAAGTCCGGGGTGAGCATTTGTGCGGTGAATAGCGCCGCAAGTATCGGCACAATGGTCATTCCGCCGCCGATACCCAGTAATCCAGCGAGGAAGCCGACGATGGCACCGGTCAACGTATAGGCAGCGATCCAAATCATTTCGGGGATTTTATAGTTTGATTGAGATTCTGTTTAGCGCCGATCAACTCATGGATCAGGATGATTCGGCTGCAACACACAAGCACTGGCGCGGTGTTCCGTCGCATTTCCCGCCAGGGGCCGCGTCGATATTGGACATTTCGAATCATTGCTGGCACCTGTGGCCGCACGCTAATTACACACCTTCAGAGTCTCACAGAAACCATTTTCGCCGATCCAATGCAATGCCGCGAATCGCCGTACGAGATTTACCGTTTCTCGCTAATTTGCATATAGGCACGCGCAACGCCTGAGCCTGCGACGTAGCTATCAAATAATAGCCCCAGCAAAGGGCTGCTACCGGCGAAGGCTTTGCGATGGCTTGAAAGGTTGATACTTTTTCGCACCTGCTCCCGCGACTCGCCGCGTGCGACTGCCGCACGAACTTGCTGATCGATCGATCTGAGTACCGCGAGCATTTTTTCGATATAAGCGGTATCGCGCATGACCGGCCCGTGACCCGGAACCATCGTCGCAGGTTTCAGCATGAGCAACGCCTCAAGTGTTGCGATGTAGTCAATCGGGAAAGAAGTCGTTCCAAACAATGGCGCCGGCCACACCACCAAATCTCCCGTGATGACGATATTTTCCTTCGGCAAGTGCACGACGATATCGGCAGCCGTATGCGCGCGACCAAGATGGCGGACCACTATTTCGCGCTTGCCGCACAACAATCGCAGCTCGGTTTCCAAGGTCATTGTCGGCGCGATCACAGGCGTTTTTGGCGCCTCTGCAAAATAGCGCTCTGCCCACACCAGATCACTCTGAAACGAGAGACGCTCGTCTGTTGAGATCGGCTTACCGGCAAGATTCACGCCCTTCTTCAGCGTTTGTCGAATCTCCTCGGCAAACGCCGGCCCGTCCGCGAGCAGTTGATTGCGGTTTTTGGCACCGATCGATTCCATTTCCGTGATGGATTTTGCGTGACCAATAAATTCGACACCAGGATTGGCCTCTTGAAAGGCCGCATTGCCGAGCATGTGATCGTCGTGCCAATGGGTGTTGATTACATATTTCACCGGCTTCGGCGTCAACTTTTTTAATGCCGCGATCAACGCGCGGGCGTTTGCGGGCCCCGCGCCACTATCGACCACCACCACATCGTCATCATTAATGATGAATACTGAATTCGATACAAAGGTCAAGCCCGGTGGCTCACGGCGAATGGCAGCGTAGACGCCTTCCGCTAACTGCGAAAGGTCGAATTCGGGAAGACTAGCGGCACCACTTACGGGAATGAAAGTGAACAGGAACAGTAATAACCCGACGCAACGTGGCAACATTTGCAGGCCTCAATGGGAGCGTAAATGTTGGAATCTATCCGAATCTATCGCTCGGGCCTGTCACCAAGCGTGGCGGAGATTGACGCGCTGAGCATATACGTTTGAAATGCGGCTGTCGCCGACCACTATAGTTTCAGCGGTAGCGCTTTTCCAGGACTGAATTTTTCCGGAATCGCAGGCTTGGGCTCCGGTGTGTTTGCCGACATCATCATGACTGGGTAAGGCGTAAATTTCGGCGCATCGCCCACCGGAAATCGGGAAAAATGATCTTTGACGCCCGCAACACGCTTCGTGCAATTTGGATCGACCGAGTTGGCGCAGTATGGAAGTGCCAATTCATCGAACAACCTCGCACGTTCATTTTTCCGCCCTGCAAAATGAGTAAGCTTTGCGGCAAAGACCAATGCGCTCCACGCCTCCCATTTCATGTTGCAGGGTTCTGAAAATCCCGACTTGGCGACTTTCTCAAGACAGGCAATGCTTGCCTGATAGGCGGCTTGATTCAGTTCCCAGCTGGCATCGATATCCGTTTTGAACGTGCCCTCGATATTACGGCGCGCGATTCGTAATGGCGGCGAATCTGTTTGCCCGCTCACCGGATTTGTCTCGAGTCCATCGTAAATATCAGCGAACAGGCCATGCTTTTCGTCGTAACCGCAGCCCGGAGAATCGCATCCACTGCTCTCTACTGCGCCGACATGCAGCAACGACTTTCCATTGCGGGTGAAAACTTGATCGACGATACAGCGCCACTTTCCAAACGATGCGCACTGCTGACGCACAAAAAGATAGTCTCCCCGCCAGCGAAACGTCGGCAATTTCGATGCAGCGTTCGGCTCGCCGACGTTGTATTCCGGCTGCACAGTGACAAAACGATACCGGCGATTGCCCAGATCTACCGTCATCACAAACTCAACGCCGAGATTGTTGCGAGACGTGACGACAACTTCCTGCTTTTCCTTTTCGCTCAGCGCGGCGATTGCCGAATGCGACAGCGAAATGAGCGTGAAAAGCAACAGCGCGCGAGCGAAAGACTTCATGAATTCACCGGATGTGCAGGTTGTGGCCAATCGTTCAATGCGTCACTGACGCCGACAGGACCAACGTGTCGACCGCATTGTCGCCAGTGCCAATCCAGTTGTTTGTGTCGATCTGTGACCAACGCGCGGAACTTTTAACCCGTTCATTGAATCGCCGGTCAGCAAACTATTTTCGCTCGAACGTAAACTCCGCCGCCATGGGTGCCTCGGCGTTCTCCAAACAACTGCCATTCTTG
>JANNCZ010000630.1:0-1654 GCA_031387185.1 Burkholderiales bacterium | reverse complement strand
GCCAGGACCACGTCATTGACGGCGTTGGCCTTGCCTTCAAGCACCGCATCAGCGATGGCACGGGCGTACAGCGCCACGGCCTTGGCCGAGTCATCGTTGCCGGGGATGATGTAGTCGATGCCGATCGGCGAATGGTTGGTGTCGACCACGCCAATCAACGGGATGCCCAGCTTCTTGGCCTCGGCGATGGCAATCTTGTGATAGCCGACATCGATGACGAACATCGCATCGGGCAGCGCGGTCATGTCCTGAATGCCGCCGATGTCCTTTTCGAGCTTGGTCAGCTCGCGCTCGAACATCAGGGTTTCTTTTTTGGACAGCGTGTCCATGCCGGCTTCTTTGGTGGCCTGCATGTCCTTCAGCTTCTTCAACGAGCCCTTGACAGTCTTGAAGTTAGTCATCATGCCGCCGAGCCAGCGCTGATCGACGTAGGGCATGCCCACGCGTTGCGCTTCCAGGGCAATGACATCGCGCGCTTGGCGCTTGGTACCGACCATCAGAATGGTGCCGCGCTTGGCTGCGAGCTGGCGCACAAACTTCAACGCTTCCTCAAATTTGGGCAGCGTCTTCTCAAGGTTGATGATGTGGATCTTGTTGCGATGTCCGTAGATGTACGGGGCCATCTTGGGGTTCCAGAAGCGGGTTTGGTGTCCGAAATGGACGCCGGCTTCCAGCATTTCGCGCATGGTGACTGACATGGAGTTTCTCCGAAGGTTGGGTCTAGAATCCGGCGCGAATCGCTGACGATTTGGCCCCTGTTCAAGACGTGGGCCGCATTCATCAGCAACACCTTTTCGATGGCCGGTTCGCGAGTAGTTTCCCTGTTCGTCCCGCGCTGAACAACACGACGCATGGACACCCAGGTAAACCCAAAGACTATAGCAGCCGGGCGCTTGTCGGCGACCGAGGCCCTGAGCCACGCGCTGGCTGTCGCCGACAGTGCGGCCTGCAACCATGTCTACTTGCGCCGCTTCGACGAGCAGGCCCAAGTCGTCGCCCGATCCATCGATGCCACGCATGCCGCCGGCCTGCCACTGCCTAACTTGGCGGGCATGCCGGTGTCGGTCAAGGACCTCTTTGACGTGGCGGGCTTTCCGAGCACCGCTGCCTCCAAAGCCATGCCTGATGCCGCACCGGCCAGCAGCGATTGCACCGTGGTGGCACGCCTGCGTGCGGCCGGTGCGGTGCTCACGGGGCATACCAACTTGAGTGAGTTTGCGTTCTCGGGCGTGGGCATCAACCCGCACCACGGCACACCGGTCAATCCGTTCTCCACCGATCACGCCCTGGTTCCGGGCGGCTCCACCTCGGGCGGTGCTGTGTCAGTGGCCACGGGTGCGGCCTTCGCGGCGCTCGGGTCGGACACCGGCGGCTCGATCCGCATCCCCGCCGCGCTGCAAGGCCTGGTGGGGTTCAAGAACACGCAGCGTCTGACGCCGCTGGACCGCACGATCCCGCTGTCGTCGACCTTGGACACGGCCTGCGCAATAACGCGCAACGTGGATGACGCGATCTTGCTGCACTCAGTGCTGTCCGCGCGGACGCCGATGCTGACGGGCAAACCCTTGGCGGCGATGCGCTTTGCCGTGCCCACCAACCTGATGCTCGACACGCTTGACCCAGTGGTTAGCCGCTCATTCGATCGCGCCCTGTC
>JANNCZ010000611.1:0-7723 GCA_031387185.1 Burkholderiales bacterium | reverse complement strand
CTCGCGCCCGATTGCGGCATGAAATATTTGCCGCGTGATGTGGCTGATGGGAAGTTGCGGGCGATGGTCGAGGGGGCGAGGATATTGCGCAAGGAGTTTGCGTAAGCCTGAAATTCAAAGTGCCATACGGCTGAAAGGCTCATGGATTGGACTTCTCAGGCCATCGATACCTCAAGAGTGGCTCTGGGAACGGGTTTTATGAAAAAGCATACGGCGGTTTTTGTTCTTTTGACAGATTGCCCAAGTCCGCGTTCGCCATCGCACCGCGTTCAGGCCAATTCAGACCCGCGCCGCCTCCGCATGCAGCGTGATCCCCAGGGCATTCACCACTTTGAGAATGGTGTCGAAGCCCGGACTGCGTTCACCTGAGAGTGCCTTGTAGAGACTTTCGCGCGAGAGCCCGGCGTCACGCGCCACCTGGCTCATCCCTTTCGCTCTCGCAATATCGCCCAAGGCTTTGGCGATGAACGCGGCATCGCCATCTGCCTCCTCCAGACAGGCTTCGAGATAGGCCGCCATTTCCTTTGGCGTGCGCAGATGTTCAGCTACGTCGTAGCGGGTGGTTTTGGTTTTTTTCATGATGCGCTCCTATAGATTTCTTGCCAGTTGCAACGCGGTCTTGATATCGGCGGCCTGCGTGCGTTTGTCGCCACCGGCCAGCAAGATCACCATCTCGCGTCCCTGCTTCTTGAAATACACACGGTAGCCCGATCCGTAATCGATACGCAACTCCGAGACGCCTTCGCCCACCGGCTCAACATCACCCGGGTTACCCGAGGCCAGCCGCTCGATGCGTGCCTGTACCCGCGCACGTGCGCGAATGTCGCGCAGACTGTCCAGCCAGGAAATGAAATGGGCGGTCTTGCGAATTTCAAGCATGCGACATTGTAGCCAATTGGCTACATATGATCAAGATCGTTTCTCGCTTGTCGACAGAACGCATGCGGGATAAGGGGTCGTGCTCGATTTCCAATTTGTTGCCGACCTGAAACCCGCCCCCACCAACGATTTTCCGCCATCGAGTCCAGAAAAGCCGCTCCCACCAATCGTTTCAGCGCAGTGATGGGGTGTAAGTCAAGCTTGCTCTGATCATTAAAGGTGACTTTCTGGCCGAAAAGTGTATCATGGGCAAATGGCTGAAATCAACATCTCCGAAGCATTCGGGGCCGCCGACGGGCGGTGATCAGCGCTTCGCTGTTTACATCCCCAACAAAGATCAGACGTTTTATCTCATCGATATCGCTTGAACCAGACGGGGGCTTCACATGCCGAAAATCAAATTCGTTTCAGGATTAAAACCGGGCAGCCGGATTGTGGACACCTCGCGCAAACTCAAGAAGCTCGATGCCGGATTGATTGAGAAGGCCTTCAACGCGCGTCCGGCTGGTTCGTCTCGCGGGCTTGATTTATTCGCCGTGCGTGAAGCGATGGGAAGAATGCTGCAATCAACCGGTGGCCGGCCGGCGCTGCTGGGAGCGGACGCGCATGTGAAGATTCCCAAAATCACTTCCGATTGGACCCTGCTCGAAAAACTCGCCAACGGGTCAGCCGATTTGAGACACAAGCCCAGTCCGGCGCAAGTCGCGGCGATGGTGCTTCACCTCGCGTTGGGCCGCATTCCCGAAAAAGATTTGGAAGCAGCCACGCGTAGAGAGTTTGCCTAAGCGCGCAAATCTTTTTCGCTGTCGTCCTGGGTGAAGGTAACGTGCGGTAGCCGAATTGAATCAAGCCACCCGCAATTCCAGTCTCTTACCCAACGCCTGAAACGCCTCGACCAGTCCGTCAATTTTTGTTGCATGCCTCAGGTTGGTCAGCCGATTGACCATTTGCGGTGTAGTTCCGAGCAGCCGCGCCAGATCCGCAGGCCGCACGTTCTGGGCGATCATTTCGTTGAGCAACAACACCTTGGCAGACATGCTGGCCGGCAGCGTGACTGTTTGTTGGCCGCGCTTGGGTGCGCTTGGCATCGGCACCGCACGGCCATCCTCAAAATAAAATTCGAGTGCGCTTTCCAGTGCTTCAAGCGCATGGTGCAGCGCCTTCGCATCATCATGGGCGCCGGTCACCGCCTCGGGAATATCAGGGAAAGTCACCAACAACGAGCCATTGGTGTCCCTTTTCATTTTGACCGGATATGAAAGCATGATCGCACTCCTGTTACCTGAGGCCGAGGTCTTTCTTGATTTTCTCCACCAAGCCCTGACCTATTTCCCTGGCACCGTGATCGGGAAAAATCGACTGCCGCCCGTTCAGATAAACCACAGAAGTGGCTGCCCTTGGCGGATTTGAATGTCGCGCCTTGTTTGCTCAGCCATTTGCGGAATTCACTGTATTTCATGATTATAAACAAAATTGTTTATAAGTGAAAAGAACATGCCGGATACGGCTTTGCCTTCCGTACCCGGCATGCAGGACAACGCAACGATCAGGCGGCGTACTTGAACGACAGCCGCACCTTGGCACGATACGACGATACCTTGCCGTTCTCGACCACCATGTCGAGATCGGCGACTTCGGCGATACGCAGGTCGCGCAGAGTCTTGCCAGCCGTCTCAACCGCGTTTTTCGCGGCGTCTTCCCACGACACACTGCTGGTGCCGATCAGTTCGGTGATACGGTAAACACTGTTGGATGATTTGCTTTTTGCCATGATGAGTCTCCTTTGATGGGCATGATTTGCATGCAGGCACGGTCAAGCGCTATTGCAGCGTTTCGGTCCGTGTGTCAGCCATGCTACAGAGACTGGGACAAAACGGCAATCTCCATCGACATTCCTGCATCTCCCTCGATATCCCTGCGGTGCCCTTTTTTCCCTGCACTGGAGCACATCCCCGCACCCATATTCCCCCACATCGCAGCATTCACCCGGCTGCCAAATGCTCATGCAATATCGCCGAGCCAATCCCGATCAACAGCAAACCGCCCACAATCTCGGCGCGCTTGCCCGCCACGGCGCCGAGAACGCGCCCGAGCATCACGCCAGCGGTGACCATCACAAAGGTCGTGAAGCCAATCGCCACCGCTACCGGATAAATATTCACGCCGACGAGGGCCAGGCCCGCGCCTGCGGCCATGGCGTCGATGCTGGTGGCAAATCCGGTGAGCGCGAGCAGCCAGAATGAATGGCTGCTGGGTTTGGGCACGTCGCTTTCCTTATCGACGCCTAGGCCTGCATGAATCATGCGCAGACCGAGGATGCCTAGCAGGCTGAAGGCGATCCAGTGATCCCACTCACTCACATACTTGGCGGCGGCGCTGCCGAGCCACCAGCCGGCGATGGGGGTCAAGCTTTCGATCACGCCGAAGATCACGCCGGTGCGCAGGGCTTCGCGCCAACGCGGGTGATGCAGCGCCACGCCCTTGCCAATGGCAGCGGCAAAGGCGTCGGTGGACATGGCCAGCGCGAGCAGGATGATGGATGCGGGATTCATTGAGGAAGCGGGTGAATGGGCCGATGCGGCGTATCGCTTGCAGCGCAACGCTTGATGCCGTAGTGGCAGATCTGGTTTGCGTGACCGTGCCGGCTCTTGCCCCGGTGTAACGGAGTGGTGCAAGTGACCGAGGTAATTGGCCAGTGCTATCGTCCAGTGCTATTTCACCGCTCCGAGCCGCCCCGCTGTCAGCTCAAACATGCGATCCATACGTTGTGCCAATTCGCGGTCATGTGTGACTACAACGAAGCTGGTACCCGCCTTGCGCTGCAAATCGAGCATCACTTCAAATACCGCGCGCGCGGTTTCACGATCAAGGTTGCCGGTGGGTTCATCGGCCAGCACACACTGCGGGCGCGTCACCAATGCGCGCGCAATCGCAGCGCGCTGGCGTTCACCGCCCGAGAGTTCACCCGGTACATGGCTCGCACGCGGCCCTAGCCCTACCTCGGTGAGTGCCTGCAGAGCCGCTTCCAGAGCGGCTCTTGGCGCATCACGCCGGATCAGCAGCGGCATCGCGACATTTTCCTGCGCGGTAAATTCAGGCAGTAGATGATGGAACTGATAGACGAAACCGAGCGCGCGATTGCGCAGTGCACCCTTCTCTGCTTCACCCAGCGACGCGATGTTCTGGCCGTTGATGAGGACGGTACCGGAGGTCGGTGTGTCGAGGCCACTCAATGTATGCAGCAACGTGCTCTTGCCCGAGCCGGAGGCACCAACGATGGCGATGGTCTCGCCCGCCCTCACTTCAAGGTCAATGCTTCGCAACACTTCAACCGGCTGCGGGCCCTGGGTGTAGGTCTTGGACAGACCGGTGGCGCGGATGACGGCATCACGCATACTGCATACCTTCACTTACTACTGCGGTCTCGCCGCGCGGCCCCTGGCGCCCTGCGCGATCGATTGCCCGTGTCTGTCTCACCGCGACTTCATTCATGGCGTAGCGCCTCGGCCGGCTGAATGCGCGCGGCGCGCCAGCTTGGGTAGAGGGTGGCTACGACGCTCATCAACAGCGCGACCACGACGATGGCACCGATGTCGGACATGCGCGGGTCAGACGGCAGCGTATTGATGAAATAAATTTCCTTGGCCAAGAACTGAATGCCGAACACACGCTCGATGGCCGGCACCCAGGTATCGAGATTGAGGGCCGTGATGATGCCGGCCACCGCGCCAAAAATGGTGCCGAACGCACCCGACACCGAGCCTTGGATCATGAAGATGCGCAAAATCGCGCCGGGTGCCGCGCCCAGCGTTCTGAGAATTGCGATGTCGGCGCGCTTGTCGGTCACTGTCATCACCAGCGACGAGACCAGATTGAACGCCGCCACCGCCACAATCAACGTGAGGATGATAAACATCATGCGCTTCTCGACCTGCACCGCAGCAAACCAGTTGCGGTTGATGCGGCCCCAGTCGCGGATCAGCACATCGCCGCTGACGATGCGCGTGAGGTCGCGCGCGATGATGGGTGCATCGTAAAGGTCATCGACCTTCAGGCGGATGCCGGTCACGCCTTCGATGCGAAACAATTTCTGTGCGTCTTCGAGCGCGACGAGCGCGAGTGCCGAGTCGTACTCAAAATGACCTGACTCAAAAATGCCGGCGACCTTGAATTGCTTTAAGCGCGGAATCACCCCTGCCGGAGTAACGTTGCCCTGCGGCGCGATCAGCGTCACTTTGTCGCCCACCGACACGCCGAGCGCGCGTGCCAATTCATTGCCCAAGAGCGTATTGAATTCGCCAGGCCTGAGATCGGCCAATGACCCGCGTTTGATCTGCAGACCCGCGACTTTTTCTTCCAATCCCGGCAACACACCGCGAATCACTGCGCCGCGCACCGCGTCTGAGTTGGTCAGCATCGCCTGTGCCATCACGTAGGGCGCGCCGGCCACCACGCGCGGGTGGCGCTTCGCATCGGCCAGCAAGTCCTCCCATTGCGTCACCGGCCCGTTGCCACCGAAGACTTCAATGTGTGCCACCACCGAGAGCATGCGGTCGCGCACTTCTTTTTGAAACCCGTTCATCACCGACAACACCACGATCAGCGCCCAGACACCGAGTGCAATCCCGGCAACGGATGCGAACGAAATGAACGACAGGAACCCACCCGCCGCGCCACTGCTGCGCTTGGACGAGCGGATATAGCGCCAGGCAATGAAGAGTTCGAAAGGGGCAGTCATGGGCAGATGCTACACGAGCGTTTGCGTGCGGGGTGCAGCACCGGTACCGGCTGTGACCGGGGAGACGGCATCGCCGCCGGTCACTCCAAGCACCATACCGGCAGTGACTGCGGCCAAACCCAGCAGGATCAGCGCCGAGAGCGGCTCACCCAACACCGGCACCGCAATCAGTGCAGCCAGCCCCGGACACAGAGCAGTAATCATGGTGGTGCGCGACGGCCCGAACACCTGCACCACGCGGGTGTAAAGCCACATCGACACCACCAACGCGAGGATGCCCTGAAACACCCCCTGCCAGAGAATCTCCAGCAGCGGTGCAGCCATGATCTGCTGGGGCAGGAACAGCAGATACACCGGCGCATACAACACGAACGAAATCAACGCGGTGGCCACCGTTGCGTCCATGGCACTGACCTGCCAGCGTCGCACCAGCACAACAAACACCGCCCAGCTCGCTGCCGCGAAGGGAAACAGGACGTCACCGCGCCAGGCACCCGCTGCCGCATTGCCCACGTGCACAGTCGACGCGCTGTCGACCATCGAGTGCCAACCGGTAAAGCCGACTCCAAGCAGGATCAGCGCTAGGCTTACGACCTTGCGCTGGCTCAGTTTGTCGTCCAGCACCAGCCAAGCCACCAGCGCCACCCAGAACGGCAAGGTACCGGTCATCAACACCGCGCCGTGAGCGGCAGGGGCGAATGAAAAGCCGGAATAGGCGAGGCAAGTAAAGAGTAAGCCGGCGGTCGTGGCGACAGCGAGCGCACGGGCTGGCGTGAGGTTGCCCAGACGCTGGCCTGAGGGGCGCCGCAGCCAAACCGGCAGCACTACCGCTGCAGCAAAAGAGAAACGGATGAAAGCCAGGTCCCACGGCGTGAAACTACCCTTGACGCCAAAGCGTGCCAGTACCAGAAACAGCGTCCAGATGGTCACCACCGCAACAACCGCGGCGATGTCGAGCGGGCGAATCGTCAAATGAAGCGCGTGAACGATCGCCGCCTCTTGCGGCGGAAGCGTGGACGGGGGTGCAAGGGCCGAATCGTCCTGCTTGCCCGTGGGTGCGGGTGCACCGCCGTTCACTGCCACTCGCCGCGCGCAATCTGGTCGAGCCAGAGCAAACCGATGATGGTTTTGACATCGGTGATCTTGCCTTCGCGAATCCATGTCAGCGCTTCTGCAGGTGACGCCGTGAACACTTCGAGAAACTCGCCGGGGTCAAGCTCGCGCCCGGCAAGACTCAACTCTTGCGCGAGATAGATTTCAATGTGCTCATCCGAATAGGAGATCACCGGATGAATCGTCGTGAGATGCCGCCACACATTGGCCGTGTAGCCGGTCTCTTCTTTCAGCTCGCGTTGCGCGGTGGCGAGCGGGTCTTCGCCAGGATCGATCTTGCCGGCTGGCAGCTCGATGAAGGTGCGCCGGAGTGGATAGCGGAACTGGCGCTCGAGCACCAGCTTGCCATCCGGCAGCAGCGCAATGATGGCCACCGCGCCCGGATGCGCGGTGTACTCGCGCGTGCTCTCGCTGCCGTCGGGCAGACGCACGCGGTCTTTATTGATCTTGAGCAGGCGGCCCTCGTAGACGCGCGTTGAGTCGAGCGTGGTCTCGGTGAGGTCAGCGCTGCTCATGTGCGCCGCCACAGATAGCGATAGACGAAGCCGGGATAGGCGAATACCAGAAACAGAAAATAGGTGATGGCGTAGAACTCCCACTTCTGGGGGTAGATCTGCCCTTGACGCGCCTCAATCATCAGCGCCAGTGCACCGACGGCGAAATACATCAGGGTCAGTTCAATCAAACGCCAGCCAAAATTCTTGCGCACCGCGCCGGACTTGAGGATGAAAAGTTTGCGCTCGAGCAAAAACGGCAGGTTCGCCGCGGCCAGTGCAATCAGCAATAGCACATAGATAGCAGGCTGTGAGCCGCTCATACCAAGGGTTTTGGAGATCTGCCCTGGAAACCGGTTTGCACCAAGGCGTTGCGCGATGGCACGATCAGATCGACGCCTTCATCGCCGTGGCGCACAGGGCCAGCAAGCCGCCAGGGGCGAGGCCAAGCGCGAGCAAGGCAAAGCCATTGACCGAGAGCAAGGCGCGCGCGCCGCTG
>JANNCZ010000574.1:0-3252 GCA_031387185.1 Burkholderiales bacterium | reverse complement strand
CGTCGGGCGCGGTCATGGCGCGTGAGGTGAGGCCGGTGTATTCGCCCTTGATGTCGAAAAAACGCATCTCGCGGAAATTGAACAGGCGCTCATAAAACCCGGCCCAGTAGGCCATGCGGCCGCGATAGACGTTGTGCGTCATGTGATCCACAAGCTTGAGTCCGTGGCCGCGCGGATGACGCTCCACGCCGTCGATGAAGGTGAAGTCGATGTCGTAAATCGCCCGGCCTTCTTCAAAGCGGTCGATCAGATACAGCGGCGCGCCGCCGATGCCCTTGATCGCCGGCAGGCGCAATTCCATCGGCCCGGCCGGCATGTCTACCGGCTGCGCGCCCAGTTCGAGCGCGCGATGGTAGGCGGCGTGCGAGTCGCGCACGCGGAACGCAATGCCGCAGGCCGAGGGGCCATGCTCGGCGGCGAAATAGGCCGCCGCACTGCGCGGCTCGCGGTTGACGATGAAGTTGATCGCACCCTGGCGGAACAAGGACACGTCTTTGGAGCGATGGCGCGCCACTTCGGTGAAACCGAGTTTCTCGAATACCGGTTCGAGCACATGCGGCGTGGGCGATGCGAACTCGACGAATTCGAAGCCCATTAGTCCCATTGGATTGTCAAACAGATCGGGCATGGCGCCCCTCCCGCACGGTCACTCAAGGGGCGTACTTTATCTGCTTGGGCTGGTCGCGTCCGGATCGCAGCGTTTGATCACGGCGGGCCGAGCGTGTCGCCTGTGTGTCAGCCGGCCCGGCACTTGAACGGCAAATACGTGGCGGAAATGTTGGTCTGGTTCGCGCCCTTGGCCGTCATCTTGTCCGGCACCGGCGCGTAGCCGCACACCCATGCCACCGGCACCACCGGTGCGTCGTCCACTACCGCCGGGCGCAGGCTCAGCACCTTGCCCTTGAGCAGGCTGTTGGCACGATTGCCGAAAGTGATGTGGATCGCGCCGCTCTGCACGTTAAGCGCGCTGATGTAATTGCTGACGACCTTGTCAGGGGTGGGCAATCCCGCCCCAGCGTTATCAACCGGCAACGGCTGGCCCGCTGCCCATGCTGCTGCGACCGGGGTCTTGGCAATGTCGGCGAGCGGCAGCGCCTCGTTGATCTGCTCGCGAATGATCTTGTCGGTAAAACTCGGCAATGCGATGAGCGCAAGGATCGCGACGATGCCGATGACGACCATCATCTCGATCATGGTGAAGCCTTGGGCGCGATGGGTCATGGCGGGCGGCTATCAGAGGAAATTCCGATTAATCGATTTAACCAAACCGCTTTGCAGATTGCGATGCCGTGCTTGTAACGGATTGAAACAGCACACCGTGCGTGGCTTTGCTACACGTTTGATTATTTCTCTTTGGCCAATAATCGCTCAATGATCTTGCGCGACTTTTGTTGGCGGGAAAGCCGCGCACGCGCTGGCCCGGCATGCTCACCACTTTGCCATCGCAGCCCATCTCCAGCCCGTGATAACCGCACACCAATTTGCCATCGTTAACGCGGCCCAGCGAGAGCGCGGCGCCGCGATGCGGGCAGAAGTCTTCAACCGCGGCGGCCTTGCCCTGTGCGCTGCGGAAAAAGGCGATGCGCTCGTGGCAGATGGTGCGCCCCAGGGGCTTCTCATCGATTTCGTTGGCGGTGCAGGCGACGTACCAGGTGTTTTTCAGAAACAAGTTTGGTCCTTCGTGGTGGATCAAGCGGGCTGGCACTCATTCGATCCGCCCCACAGCAGGTCAGAGCCGGCGGGTCACCGCAACAGCCGGATCGTAAAGCGTTCGCCTTCTTCAATCAGCACCGGTGCCGTGCCATTGTGCTGCTGCATCGACTTGACGATTTTGCGCGGCACCCCCATGCCGGAATTTTCGAGGTAGCGATAGTCGCGCATCACGTCCTTGATGAGTTGATTGCGCGCTGCGCGGCAACCGCTCAGCATGCGCGCAGGCGTGATGCCATTGGGCAAGCGCCCCGGCGACACAACCTCCATGCGGTCTTCGTAAATCGATAGTTCGATGTCCGTGTTCGACAACAGATAGTCACGGTGAACCAGCGCATTGACCACCGCCTCGCGCACCGCCTCACGCGGATAGGCCGGTATCTCTTCACGCCGCGCGCCGCCGTCTTCCAGTTTGCCGGTGATCGCGATATTGCGATTGACAAATGCCAGCGCCTGCTCCACCAGTCCGGGCTCCACCAGTTCGCCTGCCTCGCTCAGGAGCGGGGTCATCGGCCCGCGCAGCGTGCTGCGTTCGCGCGCCGCATAGTCCTTTTCCAATCCGGGAAAGGCGGCAGCGTCAATCCCGGCTTGCGGCAGGAAGCGGTTGGGCGCGCGGCCAAACAGCAATACGCCGGAAACGGTGATGCCGTCTTCGACCATGATTTCGGTATTGAACAACAGAGTGTTCCAGCCTGCTTCATCGGCGTCGTCCGGCACCGCCTGTTCGCGCACACGCACGAAATAATTCTTCAGGCGGCGCATGTCGAGATCAGCCAGGGTGGCGCCTGAGACCGGGCGCAGCTCGGCACGGAAGCTGCCGCGCTGCGCGAACAGACGTCCAAGTTCTTCAGGCGTTGGCTCGCGGCTTTGACTGCCGGCGCGGATGAAGTAAGTGTTTTTGTTGTGATGCCACAGCGTATGAACATCCAGCCCGCGCGAAACGCGCACCACCGCCACATCCTTGCCTGCCTCGACATCTTTCACCATCTCATAAAACGGGATCAGCCCCGGCCGGATTTTGTCGCGGCACGCGGTCATCACCCATTCTTCGAGCTTGTCACGCATGACCCCGCTGATGCTGCCGTCGTCTTCGACTCCCAACAAGAGGACGCCACCTTCGAGATTGGAAAAGGCCACCAACTCTGCCGCGAGATCGTGATTCTGAAGGGCATCGCGCTTGAATTCGACACCCGAGTTCTCACCGTGATGAATCAGGTCAAGAAGTCCGGCGCGGGTCATGGTCATAGCAAGCATTCCGGTTGTTGGAAAGGCATCCCAAAGACAGATGTCAGCACACATTATCTCAGGCAACCAGGCGCCAGGTTCACTCTGAGCGTTGGCGATGACCAGCAGTGATGCTGGGGGGCGGGCCGCTCAGACGCGTCCCGTAACCCGATATGATGCGGATGAGCGATCCCCCTTATTTGCCGATTCGCAGCATTCGATCAGGCTCATTTTTTTCGATTCATTTCAACTACTCGCCATGACCAAGCCATTCTCGTCCAGCCCCTCCGGCACGTCAGGTAACGCCGACCCTGCCCC
>JANNCZ010000558.1:0-2608 GCA_031387185.1 Burkholderiales bacterium | reverse complement strand
ATTAGCCCGCGATTTCACTGGCACCATTAAGCCGCGATTTCACTGGCACCATTAAGCCGCGAGTCAAATGGCTCCATAGGGGCGCGAGTTCACACGCAAAGGCACAATCCAGAGAAGCGCTGTTTTTCTTTTCGTGTAGCTTGTCACGCGCCGAATGATTTTTGGAACCGTCAATGTACTCGCTTGAATCTCAATTGCGACCGGGAACCGCTTTTCGTCACCGCTCCCATCTCGCATAAGCATGCGTCCACTGATGTCAGGTACGAGCTTGGAAAATCCCTTTTCCTCATCGGCCGGAATAACACGCTCCACCTGCCAACCACCATTCGGAAACCGCGACTGAAGTAGCTCACAGATTTCTGTCTTACAGCGGAAATGCAGTTCTCCTTCTGCTGAACCAATGACCGGGCTAAGCCTTGCACGATGAGCGAAATGGTCCCGCTTTTCTATACATTTTCGTACAACTGCATCGGAAAAACATGTGGAACAGTAAAAAGGGCCCTCATCTTTTCTGCATTCAGATGCATGAATTATTTGATGCGTATATAAGTTTTTTGCCCGCCCTCCAAGAAGTCCGGAACACCCAACTTCTTCCGCTTCGTACCGATTTTGTTTATCCGTGTGATTGGGCATAGCCAAGAAAGGGAATGGGATTCCAGTCAGTCAAAGAAGTCATGCCATTTGAGAAAATTGACAGTCAATCCAATTCCCCCAAAGCCACTTCACGTAAGGCGAGCACTGCCAATATTTCATCATTTACCTGCTCCTTCGGCAACCGCGCGTACTCCTGATTGTTTAGTCGCAATGCATGTTGATGCTTGCGATAGGTACGATACGCGTCCGCCGCGCCTTGCGCGATGCTTTTCTCGATCAAGCCTGCGTCTGCCGTGCGCAGCAACAGCGCGATGTTGCCCTTGTTCTCGATCAGCGGCGCAAATTTGCGTGCGTGTTCGAGCACTAGTGACTGCACGCAGAATTCGATATCGACCATGCCGCCGGCGTCATGCTTGAGGTCGAACAGGGGCGTTTTGTTGGGATGACCGTCGTGCATTTTCTGGCGCATCGCGTTGACTTCTTCGAGCAGTTTGGCGTGTTCGCGCGGCAGGGTGAGGATGTGTTTGCGGACTTCTTCGAACGCGGCGCCGATAGCGGCGTCGCCGGCGCAGAAGCGTGCGCGCGTGAGGGCCTGGTGTTCCCATAGCCAGGCGCGGTTTTTCTGGTAGTCGCGAAACGCCGCAAGGCTGGTGACCAGCAGGCCGCTGTCGCCGTCGGGGCGCAGGCGCGTGTCGGTTTCGAACAGGCGGCCCGCTGTCGTGCGGGTTTCCATGAAGGTGAGCAGGCGTTGCGCGAGGCGGGCGTAGATTTCGGCGGCGCGGTCGTGTTCGTCGTCGTAGATGAAGACGAGGTCGAGGTCGGAGGCGTAGCCGAGTTCCTTGCCGCCTAGTTTGCCGTAGGCGATGATGGCGAATTGCGGTGTCGGCTGGTGCTTTTCCTTGAGGGTGGACCAGCATTCGGCGAGTGCCAGGGTGAGGGTGCGGTCGGCCAGTTCGGAGAGGTGGTCGGCCAGCGCTTCGATGGTGAGCAGGCCTTGCAGGTCTTGCGCGAGCAGGCGGAACACCTGGGCCTGGTGGGGTTCGCGCAGGTTGTTCATTTGCGCTTCGAGGTCGACGCCGCTTTTCTGGTGACCTGCCTGCAATTGCGCGGCGGCGAAGGCGCTCCAGGCGGCGAAATCGGGGGCGGCTTGGAGGGTGCGTTCATCGAGCAATTCGTCAAGCAGGATCGGATGCGTGGTGAGGTATTGCGCGGCCCATTCGGAGGCGGCCAGCAATTTGGCGAGGCGCAGCAGTGCCGCGCGCGACTGGATCAGCAGGGCGAGGTAGCTGGCGCGCGAGGCGATGGCTTCGAGGAAGTGGATCAGGCGTTTCAACGCGATGTCGGGCGCGTCGGTGGCGCGTGCGGCTTCCACCGCGTGCGGCAACAGTTGTTCGAAGCGCTCACGGCTGGCGCCGGCGAGGCGCTTGATCTTGCTGCCTTCGAGCGTCAGCTTGATCAGGCGATTCAATTCATCACTGTCCGAAAAGCCTTGTCCCACAATGGTTTCCATGGCATGGTCGCCAGAACCGTTGGTGGGAGAGGGTCGCAGGGCATCTGCCTGGGAGGTGTCGCCGAGAATGAAATCGAAGTGGCGGCTGACGTTGGCGCGGTGCGCATCGAGTGCGAGCATGAAGGCGGGCCAGTCGGCACAGGCCATCGACTCCGCCAGGCGCGCGCGCGCATCATCGTTCTGCGGCAGCGTGTGGGTCTGCTGGTCGTCGGCGTATTGCAGGCGGTGCTCGACGCGGCGCAGGAAGTCGTAGGCCGCGCACAACTGCTCCACCGCGTCGCGCGGCAGCAAGCCGAGATCGGCCAGCGTGTTCAGCGCCGGGACAGTGGGGCGCGAGCGCAGGCGCGCCTCGCGCCCCCCGCGGATCATCTGCATCGCTTGCGCGACGAACTCGATCTCGCGGATGCCGCCGGGGCCGAGCTTGACGTGATCGGCCAGGTCGCGGCGCGCCACTTCGCGGCGGATCTCGGCATGCAGGCCCTTGAGGGATTCGACCGCGCCGAA
>JANNCZ010000553.1:0-2523 GCA_031387185.1 Burkholderiales bacterium | reverse complement strand
CAACCATGCGGCGGAGCTGTTGCGCGAGGAGACCGGCGAGAGCGGCGCGCGCCTGACCCGCATCATTACCGAGAATGCGGCACGCCTGGATCGCATTGTCGGCGAGGTGCTAGAGCTCAACCGGCGCGACCGCGCGCAGGCTGAGCGCATCAATCTTGGGCCGTTCTTGCAAAGCTTTGTCGACCAGATCGTGTCCAGCCAACAGGCGCCGCTTGAGGCGTTTCGCCTGCATTTTCCCGTTGACGCGCAGATAACGTGTGACCGTCAGCACTTGAACCAGATCATGTGGAATCTGGTGACCAACGCGTGGCGCCATTCGCGCCAGCAGGCCGCCAGCGTCCAGCTTGTGGTGATGCGAAACGCAGACGGCACCACGGCGCTGCATGTGGCCGATGACGGGCCGGGCGTCGCGAGTCAGGACGCAGTGAAATTGTTTGAGCCGTTCTTCACTACCGCAGCGCGCGGCACCGGTCTGGGCTTGTACATCGCGCGTGAACTGGCCGTGGCCAATGGCGCGGTTCTGGAATACTTGACGCCAGAGGCACGCGATGCGCGCATTGCCGGAATGACCGGGCTTGCCGGCGCGGATTTTCGCTTGGTGTTTGCGGCACCGGAGCGCGGGCAACTCCCCTCTGAATTGCAAATGGCTGCTGCCAGCCCGATAACGGTAAGCCCCCACCAGTCCTGATATGGCAGTGTCCTCTCGTATGGCCAAACCCCCGCCACGCGTCCTGGTGGTCGATGACGAGGCAGACTTGCGCGAGCTCCTAGAGCTCACGCTCATCCGTATGGGCTTGGACGTGGATCTGGCTGACGGCGTGAGCGCCGCCAAGCACCTCCTTTCCCAGCAACGCTACGACCTGTGTTTGACCGACATGCGCATGGCGGGCGGTGATGCCGATGGATTGGCGCTGGTACAGCATATCCAAGAGCTGCACCTCGACCTGCCGGTGGCTGTCATCACTGCCTTCGGCAATACCGGCAATGCGATCGCTGCGCTCAAGGCGGGCGCGTTTGACTACCTGGCCAAGCCGGTCGGCCTCGATCAATTGCGCACGCTGGTCAAGTCGGCCTTGCGCATGCCTGACGCGGCAAGCACCGGCCCTGGCAATGGCGGCGGCGCCGGTGGCCGCGCGCTGCTTGGGCAATCGGAGGCGCTGGCGGAAGTGCGCGAGCGCATTGAGCGGGTGGCGCGCGGTACCGCGCCAGTGTTGATCAGTGGTGAATCGGGTACCGGCAAAGAGCTGGCGGCCCGTCATCTGCATGCCCTCAGTGGCCGCAGCGGTGCGTTTGTGCCGGTCAACTGCGGCGCGATTCCCGAAAATCTCATGGAGAGCGAATTTTTCGGCTATCGCAAAGGCGCATTTACCGGCGCCGACACTGACCGTGAGGGCTTTTTTCAGGCGGCCCAAGGCGGCACCCTGTTTCTGGATGAAGTCGCCGAACTGCCCCTGTCGATGCAAGTCAAGCTGCTGCGGGTGTTGCAGGAGCGGCGGCTGCGCAAAGTGGGCAGCGCGACGGAGGAAGACACTGATGTGCGCATCGTCAGCGCCAGCCATCAGGGACTGGCCGCGCGCGCAGTGCAGGGCCAGTTCCGCCAGGACTTGCTGTACCGACTTAACGTGATTGACGTTCATATGCCGGCGCTGCGCGACAGTGCCGAAGATGTGCCGCTGCTCGCGCAGCATGTACTGGAGCGTCTCGCGACCACTTCGAACCGGCCGGTGCCGGCGCTCTCTGCGGCAGCAGTGCGCCAGCTGCAAGGCTACGACTTTCCCGGCAACGTGCGCGAACTTGAAAACATCCTTGAGCGCGCCCTCGCGTTGTGTCAGGGCGGCAGTATTGAGTCTGATGACCTGCGGCTGACGCCGGCGGCCGGCGATTTGGCTGCGCGCAGCGCTGCGGGTGACGGCATCAGCGGTGGCACCGGCATCGGCGCTGGTGGCGCGCTTTCCAACGGTATGGCTTTGCAAGACTACCTCGACGAGATGGAGCGCGTGGCCATTCGCGAGGCACTGTTACAGGCGGGCAACAACCGTACCGCCGCAGCGCGCCTGCTGGGCGTGACCTTTCGCTCGCTGCGTTACCGCTTGCAGCGTCTCAGTATTGAGTAAAACGCGATGACCGCACTGCCCACAGTGACCAATGCGGCGCGCCGCCCGCAACGGGCAGCGGCGATATCAAAGGCGGGCTGGCACGCGCGCGCGCGCCGGGTGCCGTCGCCGAACGCTGACGAGCGGCCCGCTGGTACGGGTGTGGAACTGATCGTCATCCATAGCATCAGCCTGCCGCCGGGCCAGTTTGGCGGGCCGCACGTGACGCAGCTCTTCACTAACCGGCTCGATGCTGCTGCGCATCCTTTCTTTGCCGAAATCGCCGGCCTGCGGGTATCAGCCCATTTTTTTATCTCCCGCAGCGGTGCGCTGACGCAGTTTGTGAGCACGCCGCAGCGCGCCTGGCACGCGGGGGCGTCGGGCTGGCGCGGACGCACGCGCTGCAACGATTTTTCAATCGGGATCGAGC
>JANNCZ010000502.1:0-4116 GCA_031387185.1 Burkholderiales bacterium | reverse complement strand
GGCGTGTTCAGTGACCGCGGTTTCATCATCGGCACGGTGTTTGCCGATTGCAACCGCGACCGCGTGCAGGGCGCGCGCGAGCCTGGCATTCCCGGGGTGCGCCTGTTCATGGAAGACGGCACCAGTGTGGTGACGGACTCGGAGGGCAAATACAGTCTCTACGGCATCTCACCGCGCACCCACGTGATGAAGATTGACGGCATCACCATGCCGCTGGGCAGCGAGCTCATTGCGCTCAACAACCGCAATGCGGGTGACCCGTCTTCGCGCTTTGTCGATGTCAAAAAGGGCGAGATGGTGCGCGCTGATTTTGCCGAAGGATCGTGTTCACCCGAAGTGATGCAGCAGATCAAGGCGCGCCGCGAGAAGGGTGAAACGGCGCAGGCAGAACTGAACCGGGCCTATGCCGGTGCGCTAGCGCAGGCGCCAGTGGTGCCGGGTATTGCGGCTGCGATTGGCGCTGCCGCACAAGGCAATGCGGCAGGCGGTTCTGCGCAACCGGTGTTGGGTGTCCAGGGCAGCAACGTCAACCCCGCCGTATTCCAGCCGGTGCATGGGCTGGGGGCCGTTGGCAGTGTCAACTCGAGCAACTCGAACCTGCCGCCGAAGCAGGGTGATCTGACCAACGCACAGTTGCCGGATGTGGCGCAACCGCCGCTCTCGTCGCAGCCACTCGAAGAGCTGATGGTCGACATGGACAACAGCTTTGCGCTGCTTAATCTGAAAAACGGCGACACCTTGCCAACGGCGCAGACCAACATCCAGATCAAGGGCCAGATCGGCGCCAACTTTGTGGTGCTGCTCAATGGCGTGGAAGTGCCGCAGTCGCGTGTGGGCAAGCGCTCCAAGCTTGAGTCGAAGGGGATTGAGGCCTGGGAATACATCGGCGTCACGCTCAAAGCCGGCAGCAACGAGATCGTGGCGCGCCAGTCGGATGGTTTTGGCAACGCGCGCGGTGAAGTCAAGCTCTCTGTGGTGGCGCCGGGCACGATGGCGAAGATCGTGGTCGACACGGTGGCCTCCTCGATGGCGGATGGCTCGACGCCGGTCACCGTCAAGGTGCGTCTGGTCGATGACAAGAACGTGCTGGTGACCTCGCGCACTTCGATCACGCTGCAATCGAATCTCGGCCGCTGGCTGGTGCAGGACTTGAATCCGCTGGAGGCCGGCACGCAGGTGTTCATTACCGGCGGCACCGGCGAATACCAGTTGGTGGCGCCGGCCGACCCCGGCGAGGCCGTGATTGATGTCTCCGGTGGCGTGCTCAAAGGGACGAAAAAAGTATCGTTCCTGCCGCACCTGCGGCCGCTGATCGGTGCCGGCATCATCGAAGGCGCGATCAACTTCAACAGCCTGTCGCTCAAGAATTTGGTCTCGCCACAGGGCCGTGACAACTTTGAGCAGGAGATCCGCCGTTTCCATTACGAAGCGGGCGACGGCAAGCGCTCCACCGAAGCGCGTGCTTCGATGTTCCTCAAGGGCCAGGTCAAGGGCGAGTACCTGCTGACGCTGGCCTACGATTCGGACAAAGACCTGCGCGAACGCGTGTTCCGCGACATTACGCCCGACGAGTTCTATCCGATCTACGGCGACTCCTCATCGCGCGCGTTTGATGCGCAGACCAGCGGGCGTTTCTTTGTGCGTGTCGACAAAGGCAAGTCATTCGTGCTCTACGGCGACTACCCGACTGCCGGACCCGCCGGCGCGCGTGCGCTGTCGCAATTCAGCCGCTCGCTCACCGGGGCGAAGTGGCACCTCGAAGGCGCGCCCTACTCGGTCAATACGTTTGTAAGCCGCGACACCTTCCGCCAGCGCGTGCAGGAGTTCACCGCCAATGGCACCTCCGGCCCCTTCCTTCTCGGCCTGCCGTCCGGGGCGGTAATCAACAGCGAGAAAGTGGAACTGATCACGCGCGACCGCAATCAGGCGGCGCTGATCCTGCTGGCTGAAACCAAGGCCCGCTTCTCGGATTACGAGATCGAGCCTTACACCGGGCGCTTGTTGTTCCGTGCGCCGGTGTCGAGCCTGGACTCGAACCTCAATCCGGTTTCAATCCGGATTACCTACGAAATCGATCAGGGCGGCACGCCGTTCTGGATCGGCGGTATCGACGGCCAATACAAAATCAATGACAGTATCGAGATCGGTGCGGCGCTGGTGAAAGACCAAAATCCCGGACAGGAATTCACGATGGCGGGGGTCAATGGCACCTGGAAAATTTTTGAAAAAACCGTTCTGGTGGCCGAAAGTGCCACCACCGATCGCAAGGCGCCGGCGCTCACCGGCGGCCCCGCCACCGGTGCGGTGGTGGGCAGCGGGCGCGCGCGCCGGGTTGAATTGCGCCACTCTGATGGCGCGTTCGACGCGCGCCTGCATATGGGCCGGGCCGACGCCACGTTTGACAACCCGTCGTCCACCCTTAACCGTGGCCGTTCCGAGATGGGCGCGCGCGGTACCTACAAACTGACCACCTCGACCAACCTCTCCACCGAATTTTTGCGCACCGGCGATGTGTCCACCGGTGCTTCGCGTGATTCGGTGCAGTTGCGGGCCGACCACGGCTTTGCCAACGGTGTGCGCGTCGCGGCCGGTCTGCGCCACAGCACCGAGAGCAGCCCGGCGGCGGCCAATGGCGCCAGCGTTGGCACGACGCCCAACGCCTTCACCAGCGTGCTGACCACAGTCACGGCGCCGGTGCCAGGCCTGCCGCAGGCGAGTGTTACCGCCAGCTACGAGCAGGCGATTCAGGGCGATGACCGCAAGGCCATCGGTTTGGGCGCCGAATACAAACTCTCGCCCACGACGCGCATCTACGGCCGCCATGAATCGATTTCTTCGCTCTCGGGGCCGAACGGCCTGTCGCCCGCGCAGAAGAACAACACCACGGTGTTCGGGGTCGACACCAAGGTGACCGAGAGCACACAGGTGTTCAGCGAGTATCGCGGGCGCAGCTCGCTTGACGGCGCGACCTCGGAGGCGTCGATGGGGGTACGCAACACCTTTGCCATCAGCGAGGGCCTGCGCGTCACCGGCTCGCTCGAGCGCCTGCAGCCGATTCAGCGCCTGGCCACCGGCACCACGTCTACCGAATCGACCGCCTTGACCGGCGGCGTCGAGTACACCGCCAACCCGCTGTGGAAAGGCTCGGCACGCCTCGAACTGCGCAACAGCACCACCACCGACAGTGCGCTCTCGACGCTCTCGATTGCCTACAAGCTCACGCGTGACTGGGCGCTGCTGGCGCGCAACACCTACTCGATCACGCAACAAAAAGGCGCCACGCCAGGCGACCAGGAACGCCTGCGCTTCCAGATCGGCGCGGCGTACCGCGACACCGACAGCAACAAGCTCTCGGCCTTGTCGCGCTATGAACATCGCGAAGAAAAAGATACGGTGGCCTCCCCGATCCTCAAGCGCTCGGCCGATATTGCCTCGTTCCATTTCAACTATCAGCCGAATCGCTCGTGGATCATGTCGGGCCGCTATGCCGCCAAGTATGTGACTGAAAATTCACTCGGCATCGAGAGCCGTTCGTCGGGCCACCTGGTGTCGGGGCGCCTGACTCACGACATCACCAGCAAATGGGATGTGGGCCTCATTACCTCGCTGCACACCGATGGCGGGTTTGGCAACCGCAAGCTCGGCCTCGGCGTCGAAGTCGGTTACTTGCTGCAAGAGAACCTGTGGCTCTCGGGCGGCTACAACCTGTTCGGCTTCAAGGACAAGGACCTGGCCGGGCAGGACTACACCGACAAGGGCTTCTTCGTGCGCCTGCGCTACAAGTTTGACGAAACACTCTTCGACTGGAAGAAGGACGCGTCCTTGCGCGCAGGCGCGGGAGCGGCAAAACCATGATGGCAACCCGCGCTTCTACCTACGCTGCTGCACCCGCAGTGCGCCGCACGCCATTGCGCACGGCCGCATCCGGAAACCTTGCGTTTACACCGTTAGACCCTGATCCGCGCAATGCGACGGGAGGACAATCATGAATCTGACCAAACTCATGGCATGGCTGCTGCTGGCGCTCGGCGTCGGGCTGGGCATGCTCGCGTTGCGCAACGCCACTGCGCAAACCGCCACCAGCAGTCCGCTGACGCCACCGCAAGCGAGCAGCAC
>JANNCZ010000474.1:0-17963 GCA_031387185.1 Burkholderiales bacterium | reverse complement strand
TGATGGCCGCCACGCTGCGCTGGAATTGCTTGAGCAGCCGGTCGTTGCGGCTGCCGAATATTTTTCTGAGGATACCGGTAACCATGAGGGAGGACTTCAGCGTGCCGTGAAAGAGTGCAGGAGATGGGGATGCAGGGCGGGAATACCAGCCGCGCTGCGACGATTTGACAACACAGGTGAGGCGTGCCTGCTTCGGAAAAATGCGCTGGCCCCTGACCCACTATGAGCTTGGGGAGGCAGGCACTTTACAACCGGTAAGCGCCAAAGACGCGCTCAAAGATACGTTGAGCGCACCTTACGCGCCGCCGTTCCGCGTCACGCTATGGCGCCCGCCAAATGCTGATTCCAAGACGCAGCAATGACCGGCAACCCGACAAGCAAATGCAGCAGGCAAAGCGCAAATTTTAACATGCGGCCTGTGCTACTTCGCTCTCCCAACATACGGCAGAAAGGCAGAAGACAGGGCGGTCTGTGGCGATCCACGTGCGAGTGCGCACGGTGCGGCTCAGGGTTCGCCAGCAGGCCCTGCAGACCGAGTTGAAATCGGCGGCAGCGCAGGCAGTGCCGAATAGACCGGCACTACCGTTTCGCGTACGCCCTCGCGGCATCAGCGCTCTCGCCCTTGAGATTGCCCGGCTTTTGCGCGGCGATCAGGAAGCGCGCCGGATTTTGCGCAATGCCCTTGAAACGCACTTCGAAGTGCAGATGCGGTCCGGTCGAACGCCCGGTCGAGCCCACTTCGGCAATTTTCTGCCCGCGCTTGACGATGTCGCCCGGCTTGACGTGCAGTGCCGAAGCGTGGGCGTAGCGGGTGACGATGTCGCCGCCATGATCAATTTCCACCATGTTGCCGAACTGGTGATGCCACTCGGCGGCCAGCACCACGCCCCCTGCTGCAGCCACGATCGGCGTACCGGGCTGGGCAATGAAGTCAATGCCTTCGTGCGGCGCGTTCTGGCCAGTGATCGGGTCAATCCGCATGCCGAAGCCGGACACGTTGAATTCGGCGTCGACCGGCAGTACGGTGGGCAGCCGCTTGGCCTTCAGGCGCGCGTTGAACAACTCGGCTTCCACCACGTTGAAAAAATCGGCGCGCCCCTCCACGCCACGCGACAGGCGTTCGAGCTCACGCGAAAATTCGTTCATCGTAAAGGTGCGCATACCCGGCAGCGCGGCACCGCCACGGCCAGGCGCGTCGCCGGTGCGAAAGTCCTGCACCTTGACCCCGGCCAGACCTGACACCCGCTCGCCCAAGGCATCGAGCCGCGTCAACTGCGCCTGCATTTCGCCGAGCTTGACTGCCATGGCATCAAGATTTTGGCGCGTGAACTCGGCATTTTTGCGCGTCTCGTCCGCCTTGAAGTGGCCGACCAGATCCTGCAATACCGGCAGCTTGATCTCCGACGCGTAGCGGAACGTGAAGTAATACAACGCGAATGCGCAGGCCACGATGCCCACGCCGCCTAGCACCCCCGCCAGCGCGACATGCTGCGCGGTAACCGTGAGCGAACGCGGGCTTGCCAGACGGTGCGTGAAGACAATAATATGCATCTTCGACTCCAAATTTCTGCGGCAACGAAACGGTTGGGCGCACCAGGCTGGCGGCGGGGTGATCCCGGTGCCGGTTGCCCGCCGGTCAGAAACCGCGCCCCGGTGCCACTGGCGCCAGAATGCAAGAACGGTTCCAACTTGCCCAATCACTTCAATGCCGACGACCACCTGGCCGGGGCCTACGCCGCCCGGCACGAGAGCCTCGGGCCATTGGCGGAGCGCGCCAGTCAACTGATCGAACTGCGTAAATTGTTCCGCGAAGCCATCCCAGCGGGATTGGCGGAAGCCTGTGAGGTCGCTAATCTGCGCAAGGACACTTTGATTGTCCTCGCCAGCACCAGCGCCTGTGCCGCGAAGCTCAAACAACTGAGCCCGCGCCTTGCTGCCTTGCTCCAAAAGCGGGGGTGGCAGGTTAACTCAATAAAAATTACCGTGCAAGGCACATAGAAGCCTTGTGCCGCAACAGCTTTAGAGGATATAGCCGCGATACCCTTGCCTACCAACGGTCTTCATGGGGGTAAAAATTACCCTGATACCGGAGCCAATTTGTGAGCAAGCACTTACGATAAAACTAAAGCAGGACAAGCCTTTCGAACAGAAGAATGGCAAAAAACAGAACGCCCATGCCCACCGCAACAAGAAAAATTCGTTGGGCAAGGCGCCAGTAAACGGGTTTTCGGGTAATCAGGTAGAGCGCCACCGACACACAGGCAGCGAGGCCGGCGAGCAAAAACAGCCAGCGGGCGATCAGCATGCTGGCCGCCCGCTGGCAGTCGAAAAGGGGCGGATGTGGCGGCCCGGCAGCTTCGGCCTTGGAATAGCCACGTTTGGGGTTACCAGGCCGGCGTCAAACCAGCAGCGGCGTTGCCAGTGGCCGCGCCAACAGTGGAACCCAGCACGCCCCCCGCGCTTGGCCCGGTGCCCACGCTTTGCATATCCCCCCAGTACGCGGGGGCGGCAGCGGCATCATTGAAGGTGACCAGCTCAAACGCATCCGCGTCGGCGAGCACCGCGCGCACGAGTTGGTTGTTGAGCGCGTGGCCGGATTTATGCGCGCTGTAGGCGCCGAGCAACGGGTGGCCGGCGAGGTAGAGGTCACCAATGGCGTCGAGAATCTTGTGTTTGACGAACTCGTCGGCGTAACGCAGGCCATCGCTGTTGAGAACGCGAAATTCGTCCATCACAATCGCGTTGTCCATGCTGCCGCCAAGCGCAAGGCCGCTGGCGCGCAAGGTCTCGACATCGCGCGTGAAACCGAAGGTACGCGCGCGCGCGAGCTCTTTGGTATAGGGCGTGGCAGCAAAGTCAAAAGACGCCTGCTGGCCGGTCTTGTCCACCGCAGGGTGCTTGAAATCAATCGAAAAGTCGAGCTTGAAGCCATGGTGCGGGCTGATGCGCGCCCATTTGGCGGCGGCACCCTCGCCTTCGCGCACTTCAACGATCTTCTTGATGCGCAGGAATTTCTTGGCAGCGTTTTGTTCCTCGATGCCTGCCGACTGAATGAGATACACAAAGGCACCGGCACTGCCATCGAGAATCGGCAATTCAGCTGCCGAGACATCAACGTAGGCGTTATCCACCCCCAGCCCGCACAGCGCCGACATCAGATGTTCCACGGTGGAGACCCGCACTTCGCCCTGCGGGCCATCAACGATCAGGCACGACGACATGCGCGTATCGCGCACCGCCCCGGCGGCGGCGGGCAAATCGACCACCGGCTCAAGATCGACGCGGCGGAACACGATGCCGGTATTGGGCGCAGCCGGGCGCAGCACCAGGCGCACCTTGTCGCCGGTGTGCAGGCCGACGCCCGTGGTGGCTGCTTGTGACTTGAGGGTGCGCTGCTTGAGCATAGCAATCGATTTTATCATTCGCCTTGCGCTGATTTACCCATACGACGGGCGCAAAACACACCGAGCGGGAGCAGCGCACCCAGGCAAAGCCATTGCTCGCCGGTCAGGCCGGGCCAATACAGGGCGGGACGCGGGTAGATCGCTTCGAGCATCAGGATCGGGCCGAATGGCGGCTTCAAAAAGCCCAGCAAAAACCACACCCCAAAGCATCCTGCGCCCACCATCGCGGCGGCCAGGCCAGGCGCGAGACTGGCCCCCGCAGACGGGCCTGCCGGGGTGCGCTGGCCTCCGGCTGTGCCCTGGCCGTCCGCCGTGGCGCCAGTGGCCCCCATCGGCCAAGCGCCTTCTACCAACTGCGTGCCCGCGCGCTGCGCGGCCCACCAGAGTGCAACCAGTGCCATGGCGTCGTACAACATCACCGGGTGGCGTGGAATGCCATCGCCAAAATTGATGCCCCAGCGCTGCGCCGCCGCGCCAAAACCAGGCTCGGTCAGCGACCAGGTCACTGCCCCCAGATCCAGCACCAGCAACAGCACCAGTGCCGGTGGCATGAGCAGGTCTGCCAAAGCGGGCGCGCGGGCGCGCGCGGCGAGCGCAAGACCGAGTGCACCGCCCGCGCACGCCCCCGGCACCGACAAGCCGGATACCGCAAACCAGGGCGACGCTGTCTCGCCCAGCCATACGCCCGGATAGTGCAGCCAGAAGCCAAGCTTGGCCCCGATCAAGGCGCCGGCCAAGAGGCCGCCCAGGCCACGCTGCGCTTCGGGCGCGCGCCATAGTGCCACGCCGCCGGCAAACCGGCTCGCCACAATGAGGGCCAGCACGGCAAACAACAGCTTGAGCGCCAGCGCGGCAACCGGTGAATTGAGCATGCGACGATTGTAGTGGCGGGGATGCGCGCTAAAGCTCGGGCCTGGTTATTGCTGCCAGGCATGAAAAGGTGCGCCGTGTGGCGGCTAAAATGGCGCGTATGCAGACTGGCAGTGGAGATGGCAACATGATTCGAATCAACTGTTCCAGACGCGCGCTCCATCTGCGGCGGGCCTGCCTGGCCATCATGGCAGGCATGCTCTGCGCACTACTGCCGCTGGCAAACGCCGCAGCACAACAGGCAGCACTGGTACAACCGGGGGCGTGGCAGGTCACGCCTGAGAGTGCGGGGGGCGCATCGGTGAGTTACCAACTGTGCTTCAAAACCGGTTCGCTTGACGATCTCAGGCTGCTGCTGCCCAGCCTGACTCCACCGGCGGATTGTCCGGCGGTATTGATCTGGGTCGAAGGCGAACTGTTGCTCTGGCGCATCGATTGCCCGGCGCACGCCCTCAAGGCGGACGCGCGCTATGTACTGCGTGCGAGCGCAATCGACGGCACGTTGGTGTTGCAGCGCGGCGTACCCGTGGTTGCATCCACCCAAACGATCAAGGCGCGACGCATCGGCGCGTGCGCGCAGTAAGGCCCCGGCAAGCCACCGCCGCACGCCCTGCCAACGCAGTACGTACGCACGCACGCCGCTACTCCGCTGCTGGATTTGATGCCTGGCGCGGTCGACCGCCCAACGGCAAATGGCGCAGGATGTCGGCACGCCGCTCCGGCGTCTTGCCATCGCAAAAAAGATCGCGCCAGAACTCAAAATAATGGCGATTAATACGCGTATCTTCAATGGGCCGCCAATCGGCATTGCGCGCCACCGCCCAGGTGCCGTCACGGCGGCCGAAGGCATAGACCCGGCGCTGTCCAGTTTCGCAGCGCAGGCCTTCATACGTGACGTTCTCGGCGCCGCCCGCCGTCTTGATCACCAGCGTGTAGCGCACGATGGCGTCGGCCGCAATGTTCAGCGTCGCGGTATCAATCAGTACCTCATGGGCAGTCCAACTGGTGGGGAATTTCATCAGCGCGGCAGGCACCGGGTAAGCGGGTGGCGTGGTACCCAACTCTTTCCACTCGTCATCCCCGGCATTGGGAACCGGCAGGTTGGATTGTGCGGCCGCGCTGCATGCGGCGAGCAAGGTGCAGACGAACAGGGTACGGGCCACGTCACGCAGCCGGCCCACACTCACGACAAGTCCCGCAGCAGTGCGGCGAGCTTTTCGGCCGGCAGTTCCTCCACTTGCACAAGATACTCGGGGTGGTCGCAGCCGATCTTCAGTTGTGCGCCGCTGCGCAGCGCTTGTTTCATCGCTACCGTCAACTCGAAGCGCACGAAATGCACCGCCGAGGTCTTCTCCTCATTCTCACGCTCGAGGTCTTCGTCGGCAATCGCGAATACGCGCGCCTGCCCTTCGACTTCGACAAACATGCGGTCTTCGACGCCTTTGAGTTTGGCGAGGGCGCGCTGGCGCTCGGTCACGCTTTCATACTCAATGAGCATGGTGGCTTTGAAATTGCTGCCATCGGGGATCAGCGGGTTGTAGGCCGAGAGTTCACTCTCGATCCCCTCTTCCTCGAAGATTTTCTCGATGCGCAGCATTTCCTGCACCTGATAGCGCACTGTCATTTCGTCTTCAAACAACAGCGTGACGTGCTCGCCCACCTGCACCGTGCGGTTCTTTTTGTGGGCGATGACTTCGGCGCGAAGTGCGTTGCGCTTTTTGGAATAGGCCTCGAGGGTCAAGAGGCTGTCGCGTGCGATGGCTGTCATGAAGTGGTTCCGTTCCGTACAGTTCAGTAGTGCAAATCAAATGCCGTAAGCAGTGCGCAAGAGTGTGAGCGGATGCGCCATGGTGGTCTGCTGGTAGCCGTTCTCGGCCAAGCCTTGTTCGATGTGATGCCCGGCCAGCTGGCAGTCGGACGAGACATAGTTGGGGGCCGCTTCGCCAAAGCCGGTCGCCATCGCCTTGAATACCGGCTTGCCGATTTTCATTGCCGTGGCGTGGAATTCCTTTTTCACGCCAAAGGTGCCGGCATGGCCCGAGCAGCGCTCGACAATGTTGAGTTTGGTGTCCGGCACCAGTTGCAGCGTCTCGGCTGTTTTGCGCCCGACGTTTTGCACGCGCGAGTGGCAGGGGATGTGATACGAGACATTGCCCAGCGCCTGCTTGAAATCATTTTTGAGCAGACCGTCTTTGTGGCGCGACATGAAATATTCGAACGGGTCCCACATGGCTTCTTTCACGAGTTGCGTGTCGGCATCATCCGGAAACATCAGCGGCAATTCCTGCTTGTACATCAGCGTGCAGGAGGGAATGGCCGTGAGAATTGCGTAGCCCTCTTTGGCAAGCCTGGCGAGATGCGGGATGTTGATGGCTTTTTTCGCTGCCACGCCTTCGAGATCACCCTGCTCCAGTTTGGGCATGCCGCAGCAGGCTTCCTTCTCGACCAGCACGTAGGGAATCGCGTTGTGATTGAGGATGGCAAGCAGATCGTGGCCAATGCCCGGCTCGTTGTAGTTGACGTAGCAAGTGGCGTAAATCGCCACTTTGCCGGGCGTGCGTTCACCATTTTTGACTTCGGTGGTGGTGGCGGCTTGCGCACCCGAGCGGAATTTTTGCGGCGCAAACTCGGGCAGCCAGGCTTTGGCATCGACCCCGAGCGTGGACTCAATCGCCTTGCGCGCCATGGCCGTCTTGTTCACCGCGTTGATGGTTTGCGTGACGATGGGGATACCGGCAAAACTGCCGAGTGCGTCAGTGTTTGACAGAAACCGGTCGCGCAGGCTGATGCCGTCGTTCTTGAATTTGGTGGCCTTGGCGCGCAGCATCAAATGCGGGAAGTCCACATTCCACTCATGCGGCGGCACGTAGGGGCATTTGGTCATATAGCAGACATCGCACAGGTAGCACTGGTCCACCACCTTCATGTAGTCGCCTTTTTTGACGCCATCGACCTCCATGGTTTCGCTCCCGTCGACGAGATCGAACAAGGCCGGAAACGCCCCGCACAGACTCACGCAGCGGCGGCAGCCGTGGCAAATATCGAACACCCGCTCCAGCTCTTTGTTGAGCGAATCTTCGTTATAAAAATCCGGATTCTGCCAGTCCAGCGGATGGCGGGTCGGTGCCTGGAGATTGCCTTCGGTAGCCATGAGGAGTCAGTTGAGCGAACAGGAAAAACAGCGGAAGCAAAGGAGAGAATCGGAAAGCACGCGCGCGTAACGCACAGCAAAAATTCGGCGGCGTACGGCGGCGGAGAGCAGCGGCGCGCCGCGAGAAATGTACGTTATCGAAGCCAATCGATCATTCTTGCGCACGCCCCGCGAAAGTCAAGGGGCGCACATTGCGCCCCTTGAACTTGAGCATTTATTCCGTCATGCCCGGCGCTGTTCCGGGCATGTGCGGAATAAAAATCAATCGACCAGTGCGTCGAGGGCTTTCTGGTAGCGGTTGGCGTGCGAGCGCTCGGCCTTGGCCAGGGTCTCAAACCAATCAGCGATTTCGTCAAAGCCTTCGCCGCGTGCGGTCTTGGCCATGCCCGGGTACATGTCGGTGTACTCGTGCGTCTCGCCGGCAACGGCAGCCTTGAGATTATTGCGCGAGGAGCCGATCGGCAGGCCGGTAGCCGGGTCACCGACAGTCGCGAGATAGTCCAGATGGCCGTGTGCATGACCGGTTTCGCCTTCAGCGGTCGAACGGAACAGCGCAGCAACGTCGTTTTGGCCTTCGACGTCAGCCTTGCCTGCGAAATACAGATAGCGGCGGTTGGCCTGTGACTCGCCCGCAAATGCGTCTTTCAGATTGCCTTCGGTTTTAGAGCCTTTGAGTTCCATGGTGGTCTCCGGTGCAAAAAATGATATTGGTCTGATGCTTCATCGTAATGCCTGGCGCAGCAAAAACACTTGCGTCAGAACAGCGCGATTGTAGCGATTCGCCGTAAGTGCTCCAATCGGATGTTCCAATGGGCGTGATAGCGCGGGTTTATGACGCGGCGGCGCCCGGCCCAGAACCGGGCTCAAATGCAGGCGTGGACGCGGGCTCGGCAGCAGACGCCGCTGCGGACACGGCGCCACTCGAATACTGCTCCTGCCCGCTCACCTGTACTGCGCCTTCGGACACAAGCCGCGGCGCCTCATGAAATGCGCCAGTACCGTTGTAAGCATCGTCGCCATGTTGACCATCGGCATCGCCCGCCTCGTCCGGCACCGGCGCACGGTTTGCGCCACCGTAGCCATCACGCGCATGCTGACGCAAGTAACGATTGGTATCGGCCTTGCGTACAAACAGCAGGCGCGACAATTCGTTCAGCGCCTGGCTGTAAACATCGCGTTTGAATTCGATCACTGCATCGAGCGGGATCCAGAAATCGTGCCAGCGCCACGCATCAAACTCGGGATGATCAGAGGCGCGCAGGCGTACGTCGCAATCGCGCCCTACCAGGCGCAGCAAAAACCAGATTTGCTTTTGCCCGCGGTAATGGCCGCGAATCTCGCGCTTGATCCACGACTGCGGCACTTCATACCGCAACCACTCGCGCGTGCGCCCGACAATCTGCACATGCGCTGGGAGCAAACCCGTTTCTTCCTGCAGCTCGCGGTACATCGCTTCTTCGGGCGACTCGCCGTGCTTGATGCCGCCTTGCGGAAACTGCCAGGAATGTTCTTTAACGCGCTTGCCCCAGAAAACCTCGTTTTTGTGGTTGACGATAATGATGCCGACGTTCGGGCGGAAGCCGTCACGGTCGAGCATGATGCACCCTGTTGAGCCTGTAAAATTGACTTCATTATAGACCTGAAAAAATGCGAAAGTAACACCCGATGCGCGCATCAAAATTCTTCATTTCCACCGTCAAGGAAGCACCGAACGATGCCGAAGTCATCAGCCACAAACTGATGATCCGTGCCGGTATGATCAAGCGTCTGTCGGCCGGCATCTATAGCTACTTGCCGATGGGTCTTCGCGTGATTCGCAAGGTCGAAGCCATCATTCGCGAAGAGATGGATCGCGCCGGCGCGATTGAACTGAGCATGCCGGTGGTGCAACCCGCTGAGCTGTGGCAGGAAACCGAACGCTTCGACAAAATGGGGCCGGAGCTGCTGCGCTTCAAAGACCGCCACGAGCGCGACTTTGTGATGCAGCCCACCTCTGAAGAAGTCATCACCGACATCGCGCGCCAGGAATTGCGCAGTTACCGCCAGTTGCCGAAAAACTTCTACCAGATCCAGACCAAGTTTCGCGATGAGCGGCGCCCGCGCTTCGGCATCATGCGCGGCCGCGAGTTCACCATGAAGGACGCCTACTCGTTCGATCGCGACACCGCCGCTGCCGAGAAAAGCTACGACATCATGTTCGCGGCCTACCAAAAGATATTTGACCGTTTCGGCATGACCTATCGCGCCGTCGCCGCCGACACCGGCGCCATCGGCGGCTCTCGCTCGCACGAATTTCAGGTGATCGCCGACACCGGCGAAGATGCCATCGTCTACTGTCCGCAGTCCGACTACGCGGCGAACATGGAGTTGGCCGAGGCGCTGGCGCTGATCGCAACGCGCGCCGCGCCGGCCGAGGCCATGAAAAGTGTGCCTACGCCTGGCAAGTCGACCTGCGAAGATGTTGCGGCGCTGCTTGGCGTGCCGCTGCAAAAAACGGTGAAATCACTTGTGCTCGCCACCGAAGAGCGGGACGACAAAGGCGCAGTGACCGGCGTGCAGGTGTGGCTGCTGCTGGTACGCGGCGACCACGCGCTCAATGAAGTCAAGGCGGGCAAGGTCGCAGGTCTCAAGAACGGCTTCCGCTTCGCCACCGTACCGGAGATCATCGAGCACTTCGGCATCAAACCGGGCTATCTTGGCCCCATCGGTATAAAAGCGGGTCACGGAAAACCGGTCAAGATCATCGCCGACCGCACCGTCGCCAACATGAGCGACTTCATCACCGGCGCGAACCAGTGGGAGCACCATATTGCCGGGGTCAACTGGGGCCGCGACCTGCCCGAGCCCGACATCGTGGCCGATATCCGCAATGTGCAGGCGGGTGATCCCTCGCCGGACGGCAAGGGTACGCTGGCGATTGACCGGGGCATCGAAGTCGGCCACGTGTTTTTCCTCGGCACCAAATATTCCGAAGCGATGAAGGCGACCTTCCTAAACGAAACCGGCAAACCGGCGTTCATGGTGATGGGTTGCTACGGCATCGGTGTCACCCGCATCGTCGGCGCGGCCATCGAGCAGGGACACGATGCCAAAGGCATCATCTTCCCCGACGCGATCGCGCCGTTCACCGTCGCCGTATGCCCGATCGGCCCGGACAAATCGCCCGCCGTGCGCGAGGCCGCCGAAAAAATCTACACCGATCTCATCGCAGCCGGTGTCGATGCCCTGCTTGATGATCGTGGCGAGCGCCCGGGCGCCATGTTCGCCGACATGGATCTCATCGGCATCCCGCATCGCCTCACCATCGGTGACCGTGGCCTCAAGGAGGGCAAGGTCGAATACCAGCATCGCCGCGACGCAAGCGCCACGCCCCTCGAGCTGGGAAACGCCGCCGCCTTCGTGTGCAGCAAATTGAGCGCATGAACAATAAAAGGGGTCAGACCCCTTTTATAGGCACCTTTTATCGGCACAGGCACGGCGCGCGTTCTCAATGAACGCAACCAATGACGCAACGAATAAATAAATGGTGAATAAATGGGGTCTGACCCCTTTTATTTTCGTACTGAGCGCACATGTGTTCGCGGGCGCACAGCAATACGAGCCGCTGGCCGATTCAGTACGCACGGCACTCGCCAATGCTGTCGCAGGCGACCGCACGCCACCTGAGCCCAAGTTCAAAAGTCCGATCGAAAAGGCGAATTGGCTCTCGACCATGTCGGACCGCCTGCCGCGCCGCCACAAGCCCGATTACCAGACGCGTGTCGAGTTTCTCAAGACCGTCCACTACGAGGCGACGCGTGCCGGGCTCGATCCACAACTAGTGCTCGGCCTGATCCAGGTCGAAAGCGGCTTCAAGAAATATGCGATCAGCTCGGCCGGCGCGCGCGGCTACATGCAGGTGATGCCGTTCTGGACCAAGCTGATCGGCGACGGCGACCCCAAGCGCCTGTTCGACATGCGCACCAATGTGCGCATGGGCTGTGTGATCCTGCGCCACTACCTCGACATGGAGCGCGGCGACATGTTCATGGCGCTGGGCCGCTACAACGGCTCGCGCGGGCGCGCCGAGTATCCGAATGCGGTCAATGCGGCGTGGAAGAACCGCTGGGACTTTGATGCGTCCCATCCTTCACCTGGCGCCAACGTCACGCCAGGCCCGCCTCTCGCCAATCCGCCGGCCCGCGCGCGCTAGCTTGCTGCGGCGACGGTTCCTCGCGCGTTCTCGGCCAATTTGCGCCGCAACACCTTGCCCAGCGCGTTGCGTGGAAAACCCGCAACAAAGTGAAGCTTGAGCGGCACGGCATATGCGGGCAAACGCTTCCGCGCGTGCGCAATCAATTCTTCCGCGGTCACCCTGGCGTACGGACGCGGCACCACGAAGGCGTGAATCTCGGCGGCACGCAAATCCTCGGGGCGCCAGGCGGACAGCCCCGTCACCGCCGCATCACCCACACCCGGGTGCTCGTAAAGCACTTCCTCAATGTCGCGCGGATAGACCGGGTAGCCGGATGAAAAAATCACGTCCTTGCGCCGGTCTATCACGTAAAAATAGCCATCCTCATCCATGCGGCAAATATCACCGGTGTGCAGCCAGCCGTCGCGCAAGGCTTGCGCCGTGGCGTGTGGCCGGTTCCAGTAGCCCTGCATGAGTTGCGGGCCGCGCACCACCAGCTCGCCCGCCTCCCCCGGTCCCAGCGGCGCGCCGGTGTCGGGATGCACGATGCGCGCCTCCGTGCCTGGCAAAGGCAGGCCCATTGCGCCATGGCGGCGGCGGCCTGAAAACGGGTTGCAATGGGTTGCCGGCCCGGCCTCGGTCAGCCCATACGCCTCGACCACGCGCCCGCGCGTGAGCTTCTCGAATTCCTCCTGCACCTCGACCGGCAGGGGCGAACCAGATGAGGTGCAAATGCGGATCGATGCAACACCAAATTTGCGTACCCCCGGAAAATGCGCGAGTGCCTGAAACATTTGTGGCACACCCGGAAAGATTGATGGCTTCTCCCGTGCAATCGTCTTGAGCGTTTCTTCGACGTCAAAGCGCGGCAGCAAGATCAATGTGGCGCCCAGCAGCGGTGCGAAGTTGAGGCAGCCGGTGAGGCCGTACGAGTGCGAGAACGGTACGGCCGCGAGAATGCGTTCGGCACCGGGTCGCAACTCGGGGGACCAGTGACGCAACTGCAGGGCGTTGGCGGCGAGCGCCGCGTGGGTCAGCATCACCCCGCCGGTCGATTCATTGCCGGCACCATCGCCAATGCCGCTGGTCGTGCCGCTGGTGTACGCAATCACGGCCAGGTCGTTCACCTGCACGTCGGCCGGCGGTGCGCTGCGGTTGCCGCGAGCGAGCAATACGCCAAAACGCGAGAACTGGCAATCCGGATCAATCTCGGACTGGGCGTGTTGCGCAGAACTGCGCTGAACCGCCGCGGCCGCGCCATCGCGCGCACCGTGGCCCGCCACGGCATGGCCCGCCACGGCACGAAACATCACCCGCTGGCGAAAACCCATGTAGGAGTTGATGCCGGTCAGGATCGCGTGCGTCAGGCCGGCGCGCCCGGCAATCGCCTCGATCTCGCCGCGCAGGGACGTGAGCGCGACCAGCACACGGGCTGCGGAATCCTGCAGGCGCTCAACCAATTCCTCCCGCGAAAACAGCGGATTGACGAACACCACCACAGCGCCCAGCTTCAACACGGCGTAGTAGGCGATCACCGCCTGCGGGATGTTGGGCAACACAATTGCCACACGATCGCCCGCTCTGACACCGCGCGAGGCCAGGCCGTGTGCGAAGCGATTGATCAGGCGGTCGAGCATGCGGTAGCTGATGCGCGCGCCGTAGAACGTGATGGCCGCCGTGCTCCCAAAGCGCCGCGCCGCCACTTCAAAGGTGCGCCCCAGCGGCGCGAACGGCGCACGAATGCCGTAGGGCGTGCGGCTGTCGTAAAACTTCAGCCAGGGCCGTTCTGCTTCCAGTGCGCGCGCCTTGGCGCGCCGCGCTGCACGCTCCTCGGCAAGACGCGCCGGACCCAAAAAACGCTCGATGGCGCGATTGACCGCATCGGGCCGCTCCACCATCACCTGATGCGCCGACACCGGGATCACCACTTCTTCGGCACCCGGAATCAACTGCGCGATCTGACGCTGCGCGGCTTCGTCAAACAGAAAATCACGTTGCCCCAAAATCACCAGCGAAGGCGCGGCAATGCGCATCAGCGTGTCTGTCCCATCCCATTTCGACAAGGCATTGCGGTTTTGAGCGCTCACCACGTGTGCCGGCGGATAGAGCCGTGCGAGCGGGATGAAACGCTGCGCCATGCCCAGCAGCCAAGCCGGCAACGCGAGCAGGGCACGCCCGGTCCATTTAAGGTGAAAGCGCACCGCCGAGCCGATGATCACCAGCTTTTCCACGCGCGCCGGATAACGCGCAGTAAAAAAAGCACTGATGGCACCCCCAAACGAATGCGCCACGAGCACGAACCGCTCCGGGGCATTTACCGCAGCCAGCAGCGCCACGACATCGCCACACAATTCGTCGACGTCATAGCGTGAATGCGGCGCATCCGACAGGCCGTGGCCACGCAGGTCGAGCGCAATGACGCGGCTGTCGTAATGAAAATGATCGAGCTGAAAGTGCCAGTAGGCAGCGCGCCCGCCAAAGCCGTGGATGAACACCAGCGTGCGCAGCGCATCGCGCGGGCCGGCGTCCACCACCGAAAAGCGCACGGTGCTGCCGTCGGACTGCGGCAGCGCGATGGTGCGGCGGTAGAGATCAACATCGATGCTCATGCGCGGCTTTCGGAATGGCGGCCGTCGATCGGCTGTCGCGTAACTTCGATAAGATGCTGCGCCATCACTCCCTCAGTCCAAGGATCACCACCATGCGTGTATTCAGACTCTATACCAAACCCAACGGCGACTCGGCCCTCGACTTGCATGAGATGCCCATGAACGGCACCGAACGTCCGATCTCGGAGACGTTCAAGGCCGAATCCGTCTTCTTCCGCGACACGCCCGAGGGCCATGTGCAAAGCTGGCACAACGCCCCGCGCCGCCAACTCATCGCCCTGACCAGCGGTCTGATGGAAATCGAAACCAGTGGCGGCAAACGCACCGTGTGTCAGCCCGGCGACCTCGTCTTCGCCGAAGACTTCACCGGTCAGGGGCACATTACGCGTTCGCTGCGCGGCGTGCGCGGCTTCATGCATCTGGTGATGCCGGATGATTTTGAGATTAAGCATTGGCCGCTGGTGCGTGCGGGATAATTGCGGGCAACGCCCCTCACGGTTGCCTTGCTGGGCCACCCTTCCCGAGCCACTGCAAACTTCAGATTGCACCACTTTTCCGGCGCGCCCTGCCTCACCCATTCGCAACGTAGCACACCTATTCACTGCTTACTCAGGAGCCACTCAGCATGAAAGCCATCACCTTCCCCGGCGACCGCCAACTCGAGATCATTGAATTGCCCGACCCCACGCCCGGCCCCGGCGAAGTAGTGCTGGAGATCAAGGCCTCCGGCATGTGTGGCAGCGATCTGAAGTTCTATCGCGCCATCGGCGGGCCGGCCTCGCTCGGCTTCAAGGCCTCAGCTGGCCCAGTGGTAGCCGGGCACGAGCCCTGCGGTGTAGTCGCGGCCGTCGGCCCCGGTGTCGACAAGGCACAGGCGTTTGTCGGCATGCGCGCCATGGTGCATCACTACCGCGGCTGCGGCGTGTGCCCGCAATGCTCGACCGGCTGGATGCAACTGTGCGACGAAGGCGTCAAGGAAGTCTACGGCGTCACCGGTCACGGCGCGCACGCCAAATACATGAAGGCCCCGGCGCGCACACTGGTCGAGTTGCCTGAGTCGCTGTCGTTTGAAACCGGCGCGGCCATCTCGTGCGGCACCGGCACGGCGTGGGGCGCGTTGCAGCGCATGGGCTTAATGGGGCAGCACACCATCGCCATCTTCGGCCAGGGGCCGGTGGGCCTGTCGGCCACGCAACTGGCGGCATCGATGGGCGCACGCGTGATCGCGCTCGATGTCAGCCCCGAACGCCTCGCTCGCGCCAAGGAATTTGGCGCGGCCGAAACCGTCAACCCCGCCGCCACCGATGACGTGGTCGGCGCGATCAAGGCTCTCACACAAGGCCTCGGCGCGCATTTGTCGCTCGATGCCTCGTCCTCAGCCGATGCGCGCGCGCAAGCGGTGCGCTGCGTGCGCACCTGGGGCAAGGCCTGCTTTGTCGGCGAAGGCGGCAGCGTGTCGCTCGATGTCAGCCCCGATTTGCTGCGCCGTCAGGTCACGCTGATCGGCTCGTGGACCTTCTCCACCGTGGGTCAGGCTGACTGCGCGCAGTATGTGGCCGAACGCGGCGTAGCGGTAGACAAACTGTTCACGCACCGCTGGCGTTTGGACCAGGCAAAAGAGGCCTATGCGCTGTTTGATCAACAGAGTTCGGGCAAGGGTGTGATTCTGCCGTCGTGATTCTGCTGTCGTGCTGTCAGTGCCGTCCGTGTCGTTCGACCGGGAGATTGAAATTGCATTGTGCCGCTGCCCGCAGAGGCGCATGGAATGGGCGTCTGCAAGGCGATGCCATGAAAATGATTGGTGGGAGCGGCTCTCCGGCGTAACCCTTGCCCAGGTTTCTCGTTGGCTGCCAGGTGCGTGCGGCGGCGAGGAATGAATCTGTGATCCAGCGTTCGCGCTATTGTTATAAAAAAAGCCCCGCACTGCGGGGCTTTTTTGTGAGCCTAAAACCACATCAGTACCAGAGCACCTTGCCGGTGGTGACGTCAAGCATCGCACCGACGATCTTGATCTCGCCCTTGTCGGCCATCTCTTTCAATACCGGGCTTTTTGCCTTGATCGCGGCGACCGTCTCGAGTACGTTGGCTTCGGCGACTTTCTCGACGAAGGCATAGTTCTTCGACGAACGGTCACCGGTTTCCTTGACCGAAGCCACTGCCGGCTTGATCTTCGCAAGCAGACCGGTGAGGTTGCCGAGCTTGACGTCATCACATGCGCCCTTGATGCCGCCGCAAGCGGTATGACCGAGCACCACAATCAGTTTGGAGCCGGCCGCCTTGGAGGCAAACTCGAGGCTGCCGAGGATATCTTCGTTGACGATGTTGGCGGCCACGCGCGCGACGAACATATCGCCGATGCCCTGATCGAATACCAGCTCGGGAGCAGAGCGCGAATCAATGCACGAGACGATGCTGGCGAAGGGAAACTGGCCCAGACCAGTCGTGGCAACCTGCTTTTTGAGATCGCGCTTGACCATCTTGCCGCCGGTGAAGCGGGTGTTGCCGTCTTTAAGCAATTTGATCGCGGCATCCGGCGTGATCGCGGCCTGGACTTCTTTGACCTTGGTGCTGCCGGGGTTGGCTGCGGCTGCGGCGGCTTGCGCGGCAGACAGGGTGGCGGCTTTCGGCTCGTCTTTGGCAATGGCGGTGCCGGCCACAGCAAATGCTGCGCTGGCGATTACGGCGGCAAATCGTTTCATCGTGAGTGTCCTTTGAGTTGACTATTGAATATTGAATATTGAATATTGAATATTGAATATTGATTGTTGGTTGCCTGGCTTTGCATCATCGCCAGACTGTCTGCGAGCTGTCACACATCCGCACCGGCACGTTTGACCGGGAGCAATTTAACCATAGCGCGTAGCGCCTGCAACTTCATGGACAACCGCTCACCTATACCGCAGCGGGTACCGCCGCTGACCAGCGCCCACTGAGGCGCGCCACTTCCGCCTTGTAGGCCTCAAGCGCCGCTTCGACGCCATGCGGCTCGCCCTTGGCACCCAGCTCTACATGGCCTGGCGTCTTTGCATCGACGCCGACCGAGGGCAGGCTGAAACTTTTGATCGCCGAGTTTTCTTCGACCTTGCGCATGATGTCAATCAGACGTCCTTCACCCAGATCGAGCACGAAGATGGATTTTTCGAGATATGGTTCGTGATCAAAGTGCTGCTTGTAGTGGGTGTCGAGCACCCATTCGATCATCGGCCACGCCATCACCGGAAAGCCGGGCACAAACCAGTGATGCGCAATCGCAAAGCCGGCGATGCGGTTGTAGGGGTTGGGGATGATCTGTGCGCCTTGCGGGAACGTACCCATCAGCAAACGCAGCGGCGTGACTTCCTGCTTCATTTCTTCAGAGCGGATGCGGATGAACTCGGCCGCCTCGGGGTGCAGTGCCATCGGCAGATTAAGCGCCGCGCCCACGGCGTCGCGCGTGTGATCGTCAGGCGTGGCGCCAATGCCGCCGCACGAAAAAATGCACCATTCGCCGCTTTGCGCCAGCGCCGTCGTGCGCTTGAAGGTATCGCAAATCCATGCAGGATCGTCACCCAGATAATCTACCCACGCGAGCTTGAGGCCGCGCGCCTTGAAGATTTCGATCACCTTGGGCATGTGCTTGTCGGCACGCTTGCCCGAGAGGATTTCATCGCCGATGATGATGAGGCCGTATTTCATGATGGGATGCCGCTGGTGAATTGATTGGAGGAAGGCAGAACGGGCGCAGTGTAAACGGAGCGCGCGCGGCAGGTAGTTAC
>JANNCZ010000454.1:0-1746 GCA_031387185.1 Burkholderiales bacterium | reverse complement strand
CTGCGGTCTATCTCAGTCTGGGCGTGGGCCGGAGAGCCGCACCAGGAGCGGTTCTCCGTTCGCTAACCCGGATCAATCCGCCGCGCCGGTTGCGCTATTCAATCACCTTGGGTACGAGATACAGGCCGCGCTCAACGCGCGCGCCGGCCGGTGCCTGATACGCATCACGATGATCGGACTCAGTGACCACATCCGCACGCAAACGCTGCGTCACATCAATACCGTGCGACATCGGTTCAATGCCATCGGTGTTGACCGCCTGCATCTCTTCGATCAGGCCGAAGACGCCGCCAAGCGACGTAAGCGTGGCAGCCGCATCGGCATCCGAAATCTCGATGCGGGCGAGGTGCGCAATGCGTTTGATGTCGTCGAGAGCGAGGGCCATGCGAGCGAAGGTTGGAATGTCTTGGAATGCCGGGTCAATAACGGAGAGCAGGCTGGGGAGAAAATCGCTGATCTTGCCGCCAAAAAAAACCGGAGATGGCGTAAGGCTTCAAGCGGCTTCACAAACTGGCACAAAACAACCCGCCCAGGAGCAAACCGCACATGAATCACACGTCAGGAACAGCGCAAATTATAAGGTAAAATCACTGATTAACTTTTCAGCAAATCGCGCCATTTCCCTCTGTGGCGCGGCGCACATCAGGCTCTTCATGTTCGGACTTTTTACCAAGTATTTTTCCAACGACCTCGCCATTGACCTTGGTACCGCGAACACGCTGATCTACGTGCGCGGCAAGGGCATTGTGCTCGACGAGCCGTCGGTGGTCGCGATCCGCCAGGAAGGCGGGCCGAACGGCAAGAAAACCATTCAGGCCGTCGGCCGTGAAGCCAAGCTGATGCTGGGCAAGACGCCTGGCAACATCACCGCGATCCGCCCGATGAAAGACGGCGTGATTGCCGACTTCACCGTCACCGAGCAGATGCTCAAGCAGTTCATCAAGAAGGTGCACGAGTCACGCCTCTTCTCGCCTTCTCCGCGCATCATCATTTGCGTGCCGTGCGGCTCGACCCAGGTCGAGCGCCGCGCGATTCGCGAGTCGGCCCTGGGCGCCGGCGCCTCGAAGGTGTATCTGATTGAAGAACCGATGGCGGCGGCAATTGGCGCCGAACTGCCGGTCTCGGACGCGACCGGATCGATGGTGGTGGACATCGGTGGCGGCACCACTGAAGTGGGTGTGATCTCGCTCGGTGGCATGGTCTACGCTGGGAGCGTGCGCGTCGGCGGTGACAAGTTCGACGAAGCCATTATCAACTACATCCGCCGCAACTACGGCATGCTGATCGGCGAGACCACCGCCGAGAGCATCAAGAAGCAGATCGGCTCGGCCTTCCCCGGCTCGGAAGTCAAGGAGATGGAAGTCAAGGGCCGCAATTTGGCTGAGGGCATCCCGCGCTCGTTCACGATTTCGTCCAACGAGATTTTGGAAGCATTGACCGATCCGCTCAACTCGATTGTGTCGGCAGTCAAATCGGCGCTGGAGCAAACGCCACCCGAGCTGGGTGCCGACATTGCCGAAAAAGGCATGGTATTGACCGGTGGCGGCGCGTTGCTGCGTGATCTCGACCGCCTGTTGATGGAAGAAACCGGCCTGCCGGTGATCGTCGCCGAGGACCCGCTCACCTGCGTGGTGCGTGGCTCGGGTATTGCGTTGGAGCGCATGGAGAAGCTCGGCGCGATCTTCACCGACGACTGATCCTGGCCGCTGCACAGAGCAGCGATAATCGAGCCTTCGCGTGCTGCCC
>JANNCZ010000431.1:0-8922 GCA_031387185.1 Burkholderiales bacterium | reverse complement strand
GCGTGCGCTCAGCCTGCCGGGCATTGTGGTCAGCGTCGGCGAAATGGTGGCGTCCCTCGGCAAGCTGGGTGGCGCCGCAGCAGCGCAGCGCGTCAAGTTTGTGACTGATGAGCGTATCGCCGCCATCGTCAAGACCTGGGCGGCGCGGCTCGATACGCCGCGTGCGTTGTCAATGGGGTTTACAGCCAGCGGCTCAATGGATCAGATCGTCGCCGAATACATCGAGGACGAAGGCATCAAGATTTGAGGCTTGCGGGGCTAGGTTCAATACTGTTCAGATAGTAATTTTTGCATCATAATCCTCCTCCATCAAGGTTTCGATGGAGGATGACGATGGCTCGCGCACGCAAGACCTTACCTGGACAGATCGATGTAGCGCACCTGATCAGCGCCGGCGTGCTGGCGAGCGTTTGTCCACGCACGCTGATTGAAGAGGTGTTGGCCGAGACCGGCAAGGGCAGCCAGCGTGAGCGGCTGTTGCCCGCGCCTGCGGTGGTGTACTACGTGATGGCCCTGGCGTTGTGCGCGAAGCGCCGCTGGAGGAAGTGCTGCGCGTGGTGTGCGAAGGTCTGCAGTGGTTGAGTGGCGGCAAGGCCGGCGCGGTGCAGGCGAGCAAGTCGGCCATATCGCAGGCCCGCACCCGGTTGGGCAGCGAGGTGATGTTTGAGCTGGCGCAGCGCGTGTTGCGTCCACTGGCGCCGCCTGCTGCGCCAGGCGCATGGTATCGAGGTCTGCGAGTCATGGCCGTGGATGGCAGCGGCATGGATGTGGCCGACGAAACGGCCAACGCCGAGTATTTCGGGTATCCGGCGGCTTCACGCGGGCAGAGCGCCTTCCCGCAAGCGCGCTTGCTGGGCTTGGTGGAGTGCGGCACGCACGCGGTGGTGGCCGCGGCAATCGCGCCCTATAACCGCAGCGAGGTTGCGATGGCCATCGAATTGCTGCCCGCCAAGCTCAAGCCAGACATGCTGGTGCTGGCCGATCGCAACTTCTACAGCTTCAAGCTGTGGCAAGCCGCGTGCGCCACTGGGGCCAAGCTGACTTGGCGAGTCAAGTCCACCCTGGGCCTGCCGGTACAACAGCTTCTGGATGACGGCTCGTACCTGAGCACCGTCTTCGACAGCACCGATCGGGCGCGCAAATCCGGGCAGACTGTGCGCGTGATCGACTACACGTTGCACGATTCGGCCACACCGGCGCAGGACAGCTACCGGCTGGTGACCAATCTCCTCGAGCCAGACGCCGCCCCTGCCCTCGAGTTGGCCGCGCTCTACCACGAGCGCTGGGAGATCGAGAGCGTGTTCGACGAATTCAAGACCCACCTGCGCTCCAACAGCACGGTCTTGCGCAGCAAGACCCCCGATCTGGTACAGCAAGAACTTTGGGGCCTGCTGCTGGCGCATTTCGCCATTCGACAACTCATGACCCAAGCCGCTTGGCCGCGCCAACTCGATCCCGACCGGCTGAGCTTCACCCACGCTGTGCGCGTGATCAAGCGCAAGATGCCGCAAGCTGCGGCCATTCCCCCCTGAACGCTTGGCAGCTTGGCGCGACGCACTGCTGGCAGAGATCGCCCGCGGCCGATGCGTCAGCAGCCGCGGCCGTTTCAACCCGCGCGGCGTCAAGCGCAAAATGAGCAATTTCAACGTCCGCCATCGTGGAGAATTATTGCATCAGCGACACAATCCAAAACCAGTGATTCGTATCTGAACAGTATTGCCGCTAGGTGCGTAACGACATCGCCAAGTTCGCGAAGATCGTCAAAGAAGCCAACATTCCACTGGAGTCATGATGCGTATTTTGATTTATGGTGCTGGCGCGATCGGCAGCTATCTGGGCGCGCTGCTGTCCGAAGCTGGAGAAGATGTCACGCTGCTCGCGCGCGGCGCGCAGTACGAAGCCTTGTCACGGGATGGCCTCAGTATTACTTGGGTGGATGGCCGCACGCGCCAGATGCGCGTCAAGACCTGCCTGCCAGGTGCTGCTGGCAGCGGCTTTGACCTTGTGCTGGTGACGCAGAAGTCCATGCAGCTTGCCGCCAGCGCGCGTGACCTCAGTGCCACCCTGGCACCGGGCGGTGCGCTGGTGATGATCCAGAATGGCCTGCCGTGGTGGTACTTCGAAGGCATCGATTCACCGTGGCGTGGCACGCGTCTCGCATCACTCGATCCGCAAGGTGAGTTGGCACGCGCCATCGATTTGACGCAGGTGATCGGCGCAGTGATCTACAAGCCGGTGATGGTGACCGCACCGGGGCAATTGTTCATTCCTGCCTTCAAGGCGGACCGGCTGGTGATTGGCGAGGTTGACAACTGCATCACGCCGCGGGTGCGCGATATTGCTGCGCTGCTGACCCGCGCAGGTATGCTCGGCGAAGTGACGGATGACATCCGGCTGGCCAAGTGGACCAAGCTGATGAGCAACCTGGTGTGGAACCCCTTGAGCGCGTTGACGCAATCGGCGTCTGGCCACATTGCCGCCTTGCCGGGCGCTGCCGCCCTGGTGCGCGACATGATGCGCGAGGGAGAGGCCGTGGCGCGCGCTGCCGGTGTGTTGATCACCGCCGACATTGACGGCGAGCTTGCACGCGTGAAGGGCAACTTCGCGCAGCAGCCATCGATGATGCAAGACATCCGCGCCGGCCGTGCGCTCGAGATCGACGCGATTCTCAATGCGGTGATCGAAATTGCGGACCTCGCTGGCGTAGCCGTGCCGGCCCTGCGCCACATTGCCGCGTGTGTGTCGCTGCTCGATCAGCGCGTGCGCGAGGATGGCGTTGCGTTCGCGCCGCAACCCGTTGTGCGGGTGGCCGCTACGGTGCCCTCTGTGTAGATGCAGTGAGCGCGGAACGCCTTCGAAGCGCTCAGCGAAACTGCGGTCCGTAGGCCCACACCACCAGCGAGCGGCGCAGGCCGCGCGTCACCGGCGTCACCTGATGCGCGAGGAAGGCAGGAAAGAACACGCCACTCCCACGCAGGCGCGCCGCCGGCATGTCTGCCCCGCCATGAAATTGCAGATGCCCGCCGTCATAGTCAGACGGCTCCGAGAGTTGAATCGTCAAGGACAGCTTGCGCGCCGCCGTCTCGCCATTGCCAATGTCGGCATGCCACGCAAAATATTGTCCGGCACCATAGCAAGTGTATTGCAAGGCCTCGGCAAAGCCCACGAGATCGAAGCGATAAGTGATGTTGCTCTGGGCAAACAGCACGGCAAGACGGTGAAACAGCCACTGTGCCGGCGCGCGCGGCTCGATCCAGGCGATGTCGCTGATGCGGTAGTCGCGCGAAGCAAGATCGGCGCGCTCGTCGACGCTAGCCTTTTGCTTGATCGACGCCTCGCCCAGCGCAATGATGGCGTCGCACTCTTGCGGCGAAAACAGTTGCTGCACGATCTGCGGGTAGGACGCCGCATCGTTGACCGCAAGGGTGTGCTCCTGGGTGTACGGGTCGCACCCCTGCCAGTCGAGAACGGTCTGGCCGGATGGGCTGGGCGCGATGACGGGGAAGGTGTAGAAGAATTTCATGGCGGCTCAAATCATAATCGACGGCATGCCGGCATGCGTAACGGCGGTGGTAGATCAGACCGGCAGCAAAATTGACATGCCGCACTTTCCAGTACTGGCTTTGGCTGTATTGGCTTGACATAGTAAGGATATTTCCTTACCATCATCGTCAATCGCCATCAGGAGTCCACCATGCCCCAGATTCACCAAGTCGCCACCCTCACCAGCAAAGGTCAAATCACCTTGCCCAAACCGATTCGCCAGGCGTTGGGGGTTGGCTCCGGGGGCAAGGTGGCGTTTGATTTCGACGGCACAGATATCGTCGTCACGCGCGCCACAGATGTCGAGCATACTGATCCCGCAATTGCCACATTTTTGGCGTTGATCGAAAGCGACGTCAAACGTGGAAAGAACGTCACAGCGCTGCCGGCGTATCTCGCCAGGAGTCTCAAGAAAGCGCTGCGTGCCAGAGTTGACCCGACTGCGCAAATCACGGGTGAAGTTAGTCTGTGACGCGAGTCTGTGATGGAACCGCAGTGGTCCCTGTTGTTTCACCAATGTCTGATCGACCAGCTTGACCGGCTGACAGCGGCGGCGGACCGAGCCCGGGCCGCCCACCCGAAGACTGCGCATGAGAATGCCAACGTCAAACTGCGTGCCGCTCTGGCCCGGCTGATACTTGAGACCATTCCAGCCGATCCCGCCAGCGATGAATTCCGGCAGGGCAATACCCTCGGCGCCGGGTTTCGCCATTGGCGGCGCGCCAAGATTGGCAGACGCTTCCGCCTGTTCTTTCGTTACGACTCGGGTTCCAGGGTAATCATCTACGCATGGGTCAATGACGAAAACACCCTGCGGTCTGCCGGGAGCAAGAGCGACCCTTACGCGGTGTTTCAGAAAATGCTCGGGCGCGGCAATCCGCCGGATGAATGGAATGCCCTGATGCGCGCATCGAGGAAGATTCTGGTCAAGTCTTGAGAACTGCTGCGCTCAGTCGACAAAAAACGGCGTCTCGCTCTCGCCCTGAAGCACGATGTCGATTTCGTAACCTGCAGTACCAGAAGGCGCGCGCGGATTCATTTTCGACGTCAACACCAGACGCGCGCGCATCAAGGCATCTGGAATCGCTGCCAGCACCGGGTCAGCGTCATTCCCGGTGTCGCCGGGAAAATACAGTGTTGTCACCAGCCGCCGCATCAGCCCCGATCCGGTGAAGCTGATGTTGATGTGCGGCGCGCGCTGTGCACCGGTCAGCGGGTCGAGATAGGCACCGGGTTTGACGGTGATGAATTCGAAATAGCCGTCCTGTTCGGTCCAGGTGCGGCCCCAGCCCATGAAATGCGGGTCGGCCCCGGCGTGGCGCGGGTCGTTCGGGTGTGCGAAGCGCCCGCCCGCGTCGGCCTGCCAGAGTTCGACGATGGTGTTGAAGCGCGGCACGCGATTGGCCTCAAAGACGTGGCCGCTGATGTGGATGCGCTCGCCTTGGGCCACTGGCGCACCGTCTTCGATGAGGGTGAGGTCGTTGTCGACCACACCTAGAAAGCGCGGCGGGAAGAACGGGCCGACGGTGCCGCTGGCCGTTGGAATGAATGCGGGGGGCGATTTGTCGCTCATGTTCGAGTTGTTTGTTTTACTTACACGCCAAACGGCGTCTGGCGGCTACCGCGCAACACAATGTCGTGCTCGAAGCCGATGATGTTGGGCACCGGCATCTGATCCATCGGCAACTGACGCGCGATCATGCGTGCGCGCCCCTTGGCGTCGGGGATCGAGTTGAGGATCAGGTCGATGTCGTTGAACGGATCACCCGGGAAAAACATTTGTGTCACCAGCCGGCTCATGTAGCTGTCACCGAATATCGACAGATGAATGTGCGCCGGGCGCCACCAGCGCTCCGGGTGATTCGGATAGGGGTAGGCGGCCGGCTTGACGGTGAGGAATTCGTAGCGGCCGTTGTCGCCGGTGAGTACGCGGCCCGAGCCGAGGAAATTTTCGTCAACCGGATTTGGGCTGTTCGCATCCATCGGGTGGATGTAGCGGCCCGAGGCATTGCAATGCCAGATTTCGATCACCGATTGTCTGACCGGCTTGCCGTCTTCATCGAGCAGACGGCCACTGACCTGAATCAACTGGCCGAGGGCACGCGGTTTGTCCGGATAAGGATGGGCGAGGTTGCTGTCACCGGGGTTGACGCCCGGTTTCAGTTTTTGCGTGAGGCGTGCCGGGCCGGTGATGTCGGTGAGCGTGAGCGGGCGTTTGAACAGCGGCATTTTGGGGACGCGCACATAGGTTTCGCGATAACCGGGGATCACCATGGCCGGTTGCGTGGCGTCGTCATACGGGGTGAATTGGTGGGGCTGCGTCACGCGGGTTCCTTGGCCAGGGCGATGCGCAATCTTACGCGTCCTGCGCTTAAACTAGCGGCTTCCATTGCCGTGACCTGTGACCTGCCGTGACCCGCTGTGCCCAAGGGACGGTGACGGCGCAAGCCAACCCACAAGCCAACCCAGAAGCCAACCCACAAGCCAACCCAAAAGCGGAGAACCCAGCATGAGCGCACAACTAAAGGAAGTGATGAAACCGAAGGGCTCAGTCAAGAGCCGCGTGTCCGATGCCGAATGGCAAATGCGGGTCGATCTCGCCGCCTGCTATCGCCTGGTTGCGCACTACCGCATGACCGACCTGATCTACACCCACATCTCTGCGCGCGTGCCCGCCGTTGGTGACAAAGACGAGCATCATTTTTTGATCAACGCCTATGGCCTGATGTTTGACGAGATCACCGCCTCGGCCCTGGTCAAGGTCGATCTTGACGGCAATATCCTCGAAGACGAGACCGGTCTCGGCATCAATGCGGCTGGCTTCGTGATTCACAGTGCCGTACACAAGGCGCGCGAAGATGTGCAGTGCGTGATCCATACCCACACCGGTGCCGGCGTGGCGGTGTCGGCGCAGGCTGGCGGTTTGCTTAACATCAGCCAGCACGCGATGCGCTTTCACAATCGTCTGGCCTATCACGATTACGAAGGCATTGCCCTCGACATGGACGAGCAATCGCGTCTGCAGGCCAACCTGGGCGACAATTTTTCGATGATTCTGCGCAACCACGGCTTGCTTGCCTGCGGCACCTCGGTGGCCGACGCGTGGGACAACATCTACTATCTGGAGCGCTCCTGCCAGGCACAGATCGCCGCGCAGTCGGGCGGCAGCAAGCTGACCATCTGCTCCGACGAAGTGGCCGAGAGAGTCGCGCAGCAGTTTCATCGTCCAGGTCGCCCCTCGGCCGGCAAGCAGTGGGTGTCGAGCTTGCGTTTGCTCGACAAGCTTGATCCTTCGTACAAGAACTGAACTTCGACTGAGCATCGCGCCGGGGTGGCCGTTCGCGCCGCTTCGCGCTTAACGAAAATTGTCAGAGGGGATTTCCATGAAACCCGCTCGCAGAGCCATTCTTCAGGCCATGGCCGCCGGAGGCCTTGTGGCCCAAGGTTTTTCAGCCGGTGCCCAGGAAAGTTTTCCGAATCGCCCGATCCGCATCATCGTGCCTTTCGGCCCCGGCGCGTTGACCGATTTTCTCGGGCGCGCCGTCGGCGAGCGCTTGGGCCGCGCGCTCAATCAGAGCGTGGTGATCGAGAATCGTCCGGGCGCCGGCACCCTGATCGGCGCGGATCTGGTGGCCAAGTCGCCAGCCGACGGCCATACCCTGCTGATCTCGACCAGCTCCACCTTCGGCATCGCACCGGCGCTCTACAAGGCCGCACCGGACAAGGCCGCACCGGCCGACCCGGTGCGCGATTTGCAGCCGATTTCGCTGCTGGGCACGGTGAATTTTTTTCTGATCGCCTCCAACGAATTCCCGGCAAAGAACTTCACCGACATGGTGGCCTTGATCCGCGCCAACCCCGGCAAGTTCAACTACGCCTCGGTCGGCAACGGCAGTGCGCACCAGTTGTTCATGGAAGACCTGAAGCAACGCCTCGGGCTCAATATCCAGCACATCCCCTACAAGGGTACCAATGCCGCGCTGATTGACATGATCCCCGGCAAGATCCAGATCATGTTCGCCGACGCCACCGTGGCCGTGCCCAACATCCAGGGTGGCCGCGTGCAGACCTTCGGCACCTCTGCAGCCAAGCAAAATTCACTGATCGCCTCAGTGCCGCCGGTCGCGCAATTCGTGCCGGGCTTCGACTGGCAGGCCTGGCAGGGCGTGTCCGCGCCGATGGCGACGCCGCCTGCGATCATCGCGCGCTTGTCCAGCGAGATGCAAAAATTCCAGAACACCCAGGAATTTCGTGAACTGCTGGTCAAGTTCGGCATGGAGCCGTCGCCGCCGATGTCGCCGGCCGAATTTTCGGCACTGGTGAAAAGCGAAGTCGGACGCTGGGCTGAAGCGGTGCGCGTGTCCGGCGCCAAGATCGAGTGACGCTGCCGGGCTGCGTGAAGCAATGCGTGGACGGGGCAGGGAAGCAGGAAAGCAGGGAGTCAGGGAAGCAGCGTGGCGTGAAAAGCCGCGCGCAACGTGGAGCGAAACATGAGCATTGAAGTCATCCCCATCAACGGCTTTATCGGTGCCGAGCTGCGCGGCGTCGATCTATCGCGCCTCGACGATGCCGCCTTCAAGACCATCCACGACGCCCTGGTGCAATACGAAGTGCTGGTGATCCCCGGCCAGGCGCGCATGACGCTGGAGCAACAGACCGGCTTCGGCAATCGCTTCGGCCCGCTCACGATCCACCCGTTTGCCCCGAACCTGCCGGACCAACCCGAAGTCATCGTGCTCGACTATTCGGCCGATCATCCCGCCGCGCGCACCGACATCTGGCATGCGGATGAGACCTACAAGCCGAACCCGCCGATCGTCACCATCCTGCGCAGCCGCGTGATCCCCGTGCGCGGCGGCGACACCTGTTTTTCGAGCATGACGGCGGCCTATCGCGGCTTGTCGGAGCGCATGAAGCAGCACATTCACGGGCTGGAGGCGCAGCACGACTTCAAGCCCTGGCGCAACCTGTTCGACGGGTCCGCCGCGCAGCGCGCGCAACTGCGCCAGCTCGAAGAGGATTTCCCCAATCCCTGGCATCCGCTGGTGCGCGTGCATCCGGTAAGCGGGCGGCGCGTGCTCTACGTCAACCCGCAATTCTGCGTACGGATCCGCGGCGCCAAGGGAAGCCAAATCAAGGACGACGAAAGCCATGCGCTGCTGCAGTTCCTCTACGGGCAGGCGCACATCCCGGAGTACCAACTGCGCGTCAAGTGGCAGCCCGACATGGTGGTGCTGTGGGACAACCGCTCGCTGCAGCACTACGCGCCGCACGATTACTACCCGCAGCGTCGCACGATGGAGCGCGTCACCGTTGAAGGCGATGTGCCGGTGGGGGTGAATGGTGAGTACACGCCCGAGACGGTGGCGGGCAATGGTG
>JANNCZ010000411.1:0-6912 GCA_031387185.1 Burkholderiales bacterium | reverse complement strand
CGCGTGTTGTGCATCTATGGCATAGTATGCCAATCTTGTCTTTTCACCCGGAACATCCCATGCCCACCCGAAATGTCGTCCTGTCCGACCATCAAGCTGGCCTGGTTGAGCAGCTTGTTTCTTCCGGACGCTATCAAAATGCGAGCGAGGTATTGCGCGAAGGCTTGCGGCTGGTGGAGCGCCGTGAGTCCGAGGATGACCTGCGGCTGGCAGCCTTGCGCAAGGCCGCGCGAACCGGCATTGCGGACATTGAAGCCGGGGCTTACCGGGGTTTTGACTCAGCCAAGGCGCTCGGTACGCATCTGAAGGCGCTGGCTTCCAGAACGCTCGGCGCTTAGCGGGCATGACAATTTGGACGGAGCGCCTGTCGGCTGCGGCTGAAGTCGATTACCGTGAAATTTTGCACTGGACGAAGGAGCGCTTTGGGCCGGCGCAAGCGCGCGTCTATGCCGGCACTTTGACATCGGCGCTGATGGAACTGAGCGCCGGCCCCGCCATCAGCGGAGCCAAAGAGCGCCCCGCGATCGGCGCGAATATCCGCACACTCCACGTCAGCCGAAAAGGACGCAAGGGCAGGCATTTCGTCCTGTATCGCGTAGCGCAACTGCCGCAACAGAACGTGATTGATGTGCTGCGGCTGCTGCACGACGGTATGGACTTGGCGCGCCACTTGCCGCCGGACGAGCGCAACTGACCGGCCAGGCGCGCGGCTTTCAATATCAAGCCAACCACTATCGCCTGATCGCGAGCGTAGCGTTTTTTTAGGCGCCCATATGCAGTAACATTTTGGACACGCCCCATCGGAAGCACCATCGGAAGCATTCACCTGCCCAATGCTGCTTCTCAACGCGTTGCCTTCACCGAACCGCCGGGCATGGCAATCCGAATTGAACAAGCCCGCAGGGCCAGTCAGCGTTGCCGCGCAATGGCGCAAAAATAGGGCGATTGATGTCGCGTCGCCCCTATCATTTTTACTTTTCCGTTTGTGAAGGTGCCGTCATGATCCACGAAGCCATCCCCAATCTGCAAAAGTTCGTCGAACCAGACCGCGTACACCGCTTGGTCTATACCGACCCGGACATTTTTGAACTCGAGATCAAAAACATCTTCGAGAAAATCTGGGTCTATTGCGGCCATGAATCGCAGGTAAAAAAACCGGGCGACTATTACGCGATGACGATTGGCCGCCAGCCGATGGTGATGGTGCGCGGCAAGGATATGAAGATTCGCGTGCTGCACAACCGTTGCCCGCATCGCGGCGTGCAGCTGTGCGGCAGCACCCACGGCAATACCGGCAGCAATTTCGTCTGCTCGTATCACGCCTGGAGTTTTCAGCTCGACGGCAAGCTCGAAGCGATTCCGCTGATGAAGGGCTACGAAGGCACGCGCATGACGCGCGACAACCCGGACTGCAATGTGAAGACCGCCGCACGGGTTGATTCGTATCGCGGCTTCGTGTTTGCCAGCCTCTCGCCCACCGGCCCGTCGCTGGTCGAATTTCTCGGTGAAGCGAAAGTCGGCATCGACGACATGTGTGATCGCTCGCCCGAGGGCGAAGTCGAAGTCGTGCCGACCTGCCATCGCGTGATTCAGCATTCGAACTGGAAGTTTTTCATGGAGAACCAGCTCGACTCGCTGCACCCGTCAGTCACGCACCAATCCACAGGTGTGGCGGCGGGGCGCGTCGAGAAAGAATTCGCGGCGGCGGGCGGCAAGGCGCCGCTCTACTACCACTACCTCTCGACGTTTGCCTCGACCTTCGAGCAGTGGGACAACGTGCAAACCATCAACTACCCGCGCGGGCACGGCCTGCTCAAGGCCTACATGGGCCTGCGCCCGCAAGACCCCGACACCAAGGCCTACGAAGCGCTGCTGGAGAAGGCCTACGGCAAAGAGAAGATGGAGGAGTACCTCTCGCGCAGCATTCACCACGTGCTGGTCTACCCCTATCTGTCGATCCAGTCGCCCTTGCAGCAACTACGCTGCCTGCGCCCGATTGCGCCGAACAAAACGCTCTCGGAGATTTGGCATTTCCGCCTGAAGGGCGCGCCCGAGGCGATCTACCGGCGCTCGCTCTGGTACTACAACCTGGTCAATTCGCCGGCAACGATGGTCAATGCCGATGACCTGGAAAACTGGACCAAGGGCCAGTGGGGGCTGGAGTCAAACGGCGGCGACTGGGTCAGCTTTCACCGCGACTACGGGCGCGATGTCGAGAAGGATGGCGTGATTTACTCACAGAAGGGTACGTCGGAAGCGGTGATGCGCAGCCAGTTCCGGGCGTGGAGCGAATACATGCGAAGCGATGCACGCGTAGATACCACCAATGGGGGGGCACGCTGATGGCTGCACGCAAACAAGCTGCCGCAAAATCGGCGGTGAGCAAAAAATCGGCTGCACGCAAAGCAGTGAAGGCCGCGGCAAAGCCTATGCGCAAGACGGCATCTACGCGCAAACCCTTGGTGGACAAGGCTCTCCAGCAAGAGGTCGTCATTCGCGCAGACAGTGCCGCGCGCCGCACCGGCGCCCAGCGCATCGCGCCGGACCATTCACCGCGTGCTGCGGTGGTGCGTGTCAAGGCCGCCAAAACCCTTGCCGCCGTGGTCAATGCGGGCGGCGATCTGCAGCGCCGCGTCGAACAGTTTCTCTATGCGCAATCGGAAGCCCTCGACAACAAACTGTGGCAAAGCTTCATCGACCTGTTTGCCGATGACGGCGTCTACTGGATGCCCTCGGCGCCGGAGCAGACCAGTTGGGAAGGCGAGCCCTCGATCTTTGCCGAAGACCGCCCGATGATGCGCGTGCGCATGGGGCGCGTGACGCACCCGAACGCATGGTCACAAGCACCGCTGTGGATGACCAATCATGTGGTGAGCAACGTGGTGATCGAGAGCGAGACGGCGAAGGAAGTCATCGTGCGCTCGCGCTTTCACATGATGGAGTTGCGCCGCGACAGCGTGCGTCATTTCGGCGGCACCTACCGCCACACGCTGGTGAAAAGGGGCCAGGGCTTCGCGATCAAAATGCAGCGCGTGGATCTCTTTAACGGGCAGGCGCCGTTCGACTACGTGTTGCAAATATGGGTCTGACCACCGGCTAAACCGGCTTCACTGCCTTGCCGTTGAGGGCCGCCCACAGGCGCGCCGGCGTCAAGGGCATCTCGGGTGCGTCAACACCGAGCGGCAGCAGGGCATCGCGCACCGCCAGCACCAGGGCAGCGGGCGCGGCGATGGTGCCGGCTTCGCCCGCGCCTTTCGCGCCGAGCGGGTTAAGGGTGAAGGGCTGCGTCTCGTCGTTCTCGATCGTCATGCTGCGCGGCATGTGGTGCGCGCGCGGCATGCCGTAGTCGAGAAACGAACCTGACAGCAGCTGGCCGGTTTCCTGGTCGTAAACGCACGCCTCCATCAGGGCTTGGCCGAGACCTTGGGCCACGCCACCGTGAAGTTGGCCTTCGACAATCACCGGGTGCATGATGTTGCCGGCATCGTCAACCGCGGTGTAGCGATCCACGCGAATATCGCCGGTGTCGCAGTCAATTTCGATTTCGCACACATGTACACCGTTGGAAAACGCGAACGAAGCGGGGTCGAATGAGGCGCGTGCGTGCCAGTGCTGGTGCGCCGTGTTTTGTGCGTGCCAGCCCTGCCCGATCAGGCCGCGCGCGGCAAGCACCAGGGCAGAACCACCCACCGCCACCGAGCGCGAACCGAAAGTGCCAGTGCCTTGGGGGATGCGCGCGGTGTCTCCCTCAACGATGTCGATGCGCTCTGCCGTCACGCCAAGCTGCTGCGCGAGAATCTGCGCAAACACCGTCTCGTGGCCCTGGCCATGGTTGTGCGTGCCGACCGTTGCGGTGATACGGCCATCCGGTGTCACGTCAAGTACGGCATATTCAGCCAGATCAATGCGTGCACCACCCGCGCGTGCGAACTTCGATGGCCCGACGCCGGAAGACTCGACGTAGCAGGCGATGCCGATGCCGCGCACCCGGTTCACTGGGGCCGCGGTGGCGACCGCGGTGATGACGGAGGTGGCGACCGTGGCGACTGCTGCAACTGAAGCGGCAACGCCACGGCGCGCTTCGAACCCGGCATAGTCAGCCAATACCAAGGCGCGCTCGAACACACGCGCAAAATCGCCGCAGTCGTAGACCGGCCCGGCGCTGGTTGCGAACGGCATGGCGCTGACGGGGATCAGGTTGCGGCGGCGCAGCTCGGCGCGATCGATATTCAGGCTGCGCGCGGCGGCATCGATCACGTTTTCGAGCACGTAACAGGCTTCGGGACGACCGGCACCGCGGTAGGCATCGGTCGGCAAGGTATTGGTGAAGACGCCCAGTACTTCCGCGAACAGCACCGGCGTGCGGTACATCCCCGACAGCAGGCTGGTGTAGACCGCACTCGATATGGCGCTGCCCATGGTCGAGACATAGGCACCGAGATTGACCAGGGTGTGGACGCGCAAACCGAGAAACACGCCGTCCTTGTCGAGTGCGAGTTCGGCGCTGGTCACATGGTCGCGGCCCTGCAGGTAGGAGAGAAAGGACTCGCTGCGCGTCGCCACCCATTTGAGCGGGCGCTGCAGCTGGCGCGCCGCCCACGCCAGCACGATGTGCTCGGGATAATGCTTGCCCTTGTAGCCGAAGCCACCGCCGACGTCGGGAGCGATCACCCGCACCGCAGCCTCATCGAGGCCCAACTCTTCACTGACCAGGCGCCGCAAGTGATGTGGCACCTGCGTCGTCACGTGGAGCAGCAGGCCCGCACCATCTGGTTGCGCCAACACGGCGCGTGGCTCCAGCGCGCAACCAGCCACCCGTTGATTGACGAGGCTGACTTTTACGACGTGCGCAGCCGTGGCAAAGGCTGCGTCGGTTTGCGCGCGATTGCCACGCTCGTAGTGAAAGCTCAGATTGCCGGGCGCTTGCTCGTGCAAACAAGGCGCAGCCGACTGCAACGCTACTTGCGCAGTGGTGACAGCTGGAAGAGTGTCGTAGCCTACCTCGACAGCGAGCGCCGCATCTTCAGCCTGTTCGCGCGTCGTGGCCACCACCAAAGCGACTGGCTCGCCGATGTGGCGCACCACACCGCGCGCCAGGCCATGGCGCGGCGGCTCTATCGCCGGGCCGTCGCGGCCCAGCACCAGCCACAATGCACGCATCGGCCCGGTGCCGCCGGCCGCCATCGCGGCGCCATCGAGCACGGCAAACACTCCGGGCATGCTGCGCGCAACTGCTGCGTCAATCGTCGCTACGCGTGCGTGCGCATGCGGCGAGCGCACGAAGGCGCAATGCAGCTGGCCTGGTACGTCGATGTCGGCGACATAGCGTCCCCGCCCGGTGATGAAGCGCACGTCCTCCCGTCGCAGCGGTGAGGCGCCGATGCCCTCGCCGGCTTTCATGCGGCGCGCCCTATTGCATTTCCTCGCGCACCAGGTCGAGCTGTTCAAACAGCGAGCGGTCGGTGACGAGGAACAAATCGGCGTCGGCGGCCAATGCGGTGTGGCTGGCCCAGGTCCAGTGCGGAATGGTGAACACGTCATCGCGTTCCCACTCGAAACTCTTGTCCCCCACCGTGCTGCGCCCCGCGCCACCGGCCACGAGGCAAATGGTGTTCCAGGTGCTGCGGCGCGCACGCGTGGCAGCACCTGCGGCAACCCGCATCGCGTAGCAATCCATGCTGGGCATCACGGCGCCACCCGTACCGGGGTTGGTATACCGCAACAGCTTGGCACCGTCGGCGCCGGGTTGCGCAGCGTCAAGCTGGGCGCGGGTATGCACACCGGGATAGTGGTATTTGGGCGACTGCGCGTCATTGGCGGGGGCGTCGGCAACCTTCCAGAACTCGGCATCGCTGCGCGCGCCCGGCTCGAAGAAACTCGCATCCAGTCCGCACACCAGCGGCATATTGGCGGCATCGAACCAGACCGTGCGCTGCTCCGAGAGATTGACATGGCCGTGCCAGCACATCGGCGGCGTCAGCACCAGGTCGCCCGGCGCCATCGCGCAGCGCTGGCCATTGACGATGGTGAAGGCGCCTTCGGCGTGCGTGGCAAAGCGGATCGCCGAAGCGGTATGGCGATGCGGTACGGCGCGATCGCCAGGGTTGAGCACGGTGAACGCGCCGAGCAAGTTGCCGGTGGTTTGCGTCGCGCCGTCGAAGGCCGGATGCGCCATGATGATGGCGCGGCGCTCGACGTCTGCGATCGGCACTTCGCGCGCGGCACGCTCGACGAAGGGCTCGAACACCCGCCACGGCCACAAATACGGCGCATCTTTGGCGCGCGGTGCCATCGGCGTGATGCGCTGGTAGCGATCCCACAGCGGGTGATAACGCGCGGTTTCAAGGGCCTCGATCAACGCGGCATCCGGCCTGGGAGCCGCACTGGGAGCCACTGTTGGAGAAATGCGGGGGGCAGATGCCGGATTGGCGCTCATGAAAACTTTCCTCAGCCGCGCTTGTCGGCAAAGCGTGGTGCCTTGATCGCCGATTCGAACTCGCGCGCCAGCGTGCCTGGCGGCAGCAATTCAATCTCGGGGGTCAATTCAAACTTGCGTTTGACGGCCTCGCCCAAGGCCTGCACTACCCGTGCGCCTTCGGTGCCGCGCCGCGTTTCAATCGCGACCTTGAACACGTCAAGCCCTGCGTCGCTCGCCAGCAATTCACATTTGAAATCGTTGATCGCCGCATCGCTGAACACAAAGTCTTCGAACTCGGCGTGGTTGATGTTGATGCCGCGCACCTTGAAAAAGCCGAGCGTGCGGTGCGCGTGTTTGACCAGGGGGAATACCGAAAACGGATTGGCGGCATCCGGTTGCGCTTTGCGCAGGGTGACGAGATCACCTGCGTTCCAGCGCAGGAAGGGCGTGACATGGTTGGTAAACATGGGCGTCACCACCAGTACGCCGGTCTC
>JANNCZ010000396.1:0-17427 GCA_031387185.1 Burkholderiales bacterium | reverse complement strand
CGCAACGAAGCCAACCCGGTGCCGATCGGCACCTTCCCGATGCCGCCGGTGGACGTATTCGCCAAGCGCGGCGGGCGTTTTGGCGCGCACAACCTGCACGAGAATTTGCCGCTGCCGCTCTCGTTTCAGTCGGACACCATCGTGGTCTGCACCTTCTTTAATGGTGGGGTGCGCGTGTTTGACACCGCCAATCCGTATCAGGTGCAGGAGATTGCCTACTACGTGCCGGGTGCGCCGAAGCTTTCGCCATCGGGTGCGATTCAGCTCAATGACGTCTATGTCGATGAGCGGCAGATCGTCTACACGATGGACCGTTTTGGCGGCGGCCTGTATGCGCTGGAGATGAATATCTGATCGGCGCTGCGCCATGACCTTCGAAGGCGATGCCGCGCGCTCCACGCCACGCGATGCCTCGCGCGCCACTGCACGCGATGCATTGGCGGGCAAGCTGCCCGTCACGCTGATCACCGGCTTTCTCGGCAGCGGCAAAACCACGCTGATCAGCCGCCTGCTCAAACACCCGGACATGAACCGGGTCGCGGTGGTGATCAACGAAATCGGCGAAATCGGCATCGACCACGACCTCGTGACGATGTCGTCGGAGAATGTCTCGCTGCTCGCCAACGGTTGCCTGTGCTGCACCGTGCGCACCGACTTGCAGGAGACCCTGCGCGAATTGTTCGGCCAACGCCGTGCCGGACAGATCGCCGATTTCGACCGCGTGATCGTCGAGACCACCGGTCTCGCCGACCCGGCGCCGGTGATTCAGACCCTGGTGAGCGACACCATGCTCGCCGCGCAATACCGGCTCGATGGCGTGGTGACACTGGTCGACGCAGTCAATGGCCCCGGACAGCTTGAGCACCAGCCCGAGGCACAAAAACAGGCCGCCCTCGCCGACCTCATCCTCATCACCAAGAGCGACCTTGCCGACCAGGCGGCGCTCGACGCACTGGGGAAATCGCTCAACGCCATCAACGCCACCGCCGAGCAACGGATTGTGAAGATGGGTGAGATCGCACCCTCTGAACTCGTCGGCCTCGGCCTCGGCAGCGCGCGCGTCGGCCCCGCCACGCAACGCTTCCTCGGCGCGCCCCTCGAAGGCGAAGGCAACGGCTACCTCGGCAATCGCCGCAGCGGACGGCACGACCCTAGTATTGGCACCCTCTCGCTGCGTTTCGACGCACCCTTCACCTGGGACGGCTTCTCCGCCGCGATGGAACTGCTCACCAGGCTGCGTGGCCCCGACATGCTGCGCGTCAAGGGCATCGTCAATGTCGACGGCAAACCAGTGGTGGTACAGGGCGTGCAGCACATCTTTCACCCGCCGGTGGAACTGGATCGCTGGCCGAGTGCAGACACGGGGACGCGCCTGGTGTTCATCACGCGCAACATCACCCCCGAGGCGATTCGCGGGCTGTTTGCCGCTGTCAGCGCGGTAGCGGCGTGAATCGACACTGACGCGCCACTAACGACTACTGGACAGGAATACAATCACTGTCATCACCGCCACGGAGTTAGTCATGGGTCTGGTTCACGCCAATATCAAGCTCGATAATCCGAAGCAGTCCGGTTCCATCCCGGTTATCACCCAGGCACTGGTCGATACGGGCGCACTGCACCTTTGTATTCCGGAATCGCTGTCGCGCCAACTCAATCTCGCCGCCGAACGCGTCCGCCGCGTCACATTCGCCGATGGCCGCAGTGTGGAAGCGCCGTATGTGGGACCGGTGCGGGTTGAAGTGGCGGGCCGCACCTGCTTCGTCGGCGCGATGGTGTTTGGAGATGAAGTGCTGCTCGGCGCGATTCCGATGGAAGACCTGGATTTGCTGGTCGATCCGGCGCGGCAGGAATTGGTGCCGCGCGATCCGCGCGGACCGGTGTCAATGGCCAAAGGATTCGTGACGGGCTGACACACAGGATGCAGGCCCAGGAGCCGCTCCCACCAACGCTTTCAGAACAATGAATGCCTGCGACCCGCTACCAGAGCCATTCTTGGCGGGTTTGCCCTGCCGCTTTTCAACGATGGACGATTGACCTCACTCTGGCTGGCCAGACCAATTTTCAGGATCAATCCAAAAAAACGGAGACGACATGAAGGCCCCTTCTTTCGCATACCAGCGTGCCGACAGCCTGGCGCGCGCCTGCACCCTGCTGGCGGAGCACGGTGGCGGCGCACGCATCCTGGCTGGCGGCCAGAGCCTGATCCCCACGCTCAATCTGCGGCTGTCGCAACCCGAACTGCTGATCGACATTTCGCAGATCTGCGCGCTGCGCGGCATCCGCATCGAGGGTGGCGAAATGGTGATCGGTGCGCTGACGCGGCATGCCGACATTGAACGCTCGGCCGACATACGCCGCCATTTCCCCACGCTGGCCGAAGCCGCCGCGCAAATCGCGCATCCGGCGATCCGCAATCGCGGCACCATCGGCGGCAGCATCGCGCTGGCCGACCCGGCGGCGGAATGGCCGGCGGCGGCGCTGGCATTCGACATGTCGTTCACGCTGGCATCGAGCAGGGGCGAACGCAAGATTAAAGCGGAAGGTTTTTTCAAGGGACTATACGAAACCGGCATGGCGCCCGACGAGGTGCTCAAGAGCATTCACATCGCCCTGCCCACCGGTGACAGCCGCGCGAGCTTTGGCGAGTTGACACGGCGCAGCGGCGACTACGCGATTGCCGGCGCCTTCGTCAACACGCGCAGGGCCGGTGGCAAGTTGAGCCAGACGCGCATCGCCTATTTCGGCGTCTCGACCCAGCCGGTGCTGGCGCGCGGCGCGATGGCGGTGCTTGACGGCACGGGTGGTGATGCTGTTGCGGTCAGCGCCGCGCAAGCCTGCCTGGAGAAAGACTTGAGCGTGATCGCCGACCTCTACAACGGCACGGCCACCAAGCTGCACCTGTCGCGGGTGCTGCTGGGCCGCCTGTTGGCCAAACTCAATTGAATGCCGGGGAATCCATGGAACACGTGATCAATCTGACACTGAATGTCAACGGCGAATCGGTCAGCAAGCCGGTCGAGCCGCGCACCCACCTGATCGACTTCTTGCGCAACGACCTCGGCCTTACCGGTTCCCACACCGGCTGCGAGCACGGCGTGTGCGGCGCCTGCACCGTGCTGGTCGACGGCGAAATCGTGCGTGGCTGCCTCACCCTGGCCTGCCAGTTGCAAGGTTCCGAAGTGCAGACGGTGGAAGGCTTGACCGAATCGGGCGTCATTGCCGATCTGCAAACTGCGTTCCACCAGCGCAATGCGCTGCAGTGTGGTTACTGCACACCCGGCATGCTGGTGTGCGCCTCCGCGCTGCTGACCGAAAAGCCCCACGCCACGCGCGAGGAAATCCGCGAGTACCTGTCGGGCAACTATTGCCGCTGCACCGGCTACGAGGCCATCGTCGACGCGATTGAAACCACCGCGAAAAATCGCGCCGCCGGCAAGGGCCTAGGGCTCCCAGAATAAGCCCCCGACATTCCATCCCTGTGTAAACGCGAAATTCCAAACAAGGAACCAGAGAAATGACCAAGTCTATTGCGGGCTTATTCCGAGAATTCCCCGTGGAGGCTTCATGAACGCCCCCGTGCCGGGCTTGCAGCCCACCACCTATATCGGCCAAGATGTCCCGCGCCCCAATGCCAGACGCCTGCTCGCGGGGCGCGGCCAGTACGTCGATGACGTGCGCCTGCCGCGTGAACTGCACGCAGCTTTTGTGCGCAGCCCGCACGCACACGCGCGCATCGTCACCCTGAATCTCGAACCCGCACGCAAAGCCACGGGCGTGTTCTGGTGCGGCAGCGGGCACGACATGGCGCGCGCGGTGTCGCCCTGGGTCGCCACGCTGACCCACTTCAAGGGCCTCAAATCGGCGCCGCAATACGCCATCGCCCTTGACCGCGCCACCTGGCAGGGTGAGGCCGTCGCCATCGTGGTCGCGCAGACGCGCGCCCAGGCCGAAGATGCCGCGCAGTTGGTCGAGGTTGACTACGAGCCTTTGCCCGCTGTCACTGACATGGAAACCGCGCTCGATGCTGCGACGCCGGTGATCCACCCCGACCTCGGCGACAACCTCGCCTTCACGCGTGGCCTCGATGTCGGCGAAGTCACCGCCGCCATGGCGGGTGCGCACCTGGTGGTCGAAGACACGTTCCGGTTCGGCCGCCACACCGGCGTGTGCCTGGAGACCCGCGCCATCACCGCCGACTACAACGCGTCCGAAAATCAGCTCACCGTGTATCTGGCCAATCAGGCGCCGCACATGATGCGCGACATTTTTGCCAAGCATCTGGAGATCCCCGAGGCCAATGTGCGCGTGATCGCGCGCGATGTCGGCGGCAGCTTCGGCATCAAGGTGCACGTGTATCCCGACGAGATGGCCATCGTTGGCGCGGCCAAATTGCTGGGCCGCCCGATCCGCTATGTGGCCGACCGGCTCGAATCGATGGCGACCGACATCCACGCGCGCGAACACCGCGTCAAGGCGAAGATGGGCGTCGACAAGGACGGTCGCATCATCGCCATCGAAATAGACGACCTTACCGGCATCGGCCCCTACTCGGTCTACCCACGCACCAGTGCGGTCGAAGGTAACCAGGTAGTCAACCTCACCGGCGGCCCCTACGATTTCAAACACTATCGTGCTGAACTCAAGGTGGTGTTCCAGAACAAGACACCCACTTGCCAATACCGCGCTGTCGGCCATCCGGTCGCCGTGGCCGTCACCGAAGGCCTGGTCGATCACGCGGCGCAAAAGCTCGGGATGGACCCGGCCGAGTTTCGCCGCCGCAACCTGATCGGCGACGACAAGTACCCGTTTACCTCGATTTCGGGCATGAAGTTCGAGGCGCTGTCACACCATGCGTGCCTCGACAAGCTGCTCAAGTTGATGGACTACGACACCTTGCGTGCGGAGCAAAAAACCCTGCGCGCGCAAGGCGTGCAGCGCGGCATCGGTCTCGCAGCGCTGATCGAAGTCACCAATCCCTCCGCCGCGTTTTATGGCGTCGGCGGCGCACGCATTTCATCGCAGGATGGCTGCACCCTGCGTCTGGAACCGACCGGCTGGGTGACTGCCATCACCGGCGTGACCGAGCAGGGCCAGGGCACCGAAGGCATCATCGCGCAGGTAGTCGCATCCAGTGTCGGCGTGCCGGTCGAACACGTGCGCGTCATCACCGGCGACACCGATGTCACACCTTATGGCGGCGGCACCTGGGCGTCGCGCGCCGCAGGTATTGGCGGCGAGGCGGCATTGCAGGCGGGCAAGGGTCTCAAGTCCAACATTCTGGCGCTGGCTGCGGTGATTCTCAAGCGCGATGCCGCGACGCTGGATCTGCGCCAGAGTCAGGTGGTGGATGCCAACTCGGGCGAAGCCCTGTTGCCGCTCGCGGAAGCCGCGCGCATCGGACAATACCGCCCGGATACGCTGCCGCGCGAATTTGAACCGCAACTCACGGTTTCGCGCCAATATGGCCAGCGCGACTGGCCCTTCGTTTTCACCAACGGCATCCAGGCCAGCTACGTCGAAGTCGATACCGACACCGGATTCGTCAAGCTGCTCAAGCACTGGATGGTGGAAGACTGCGGCACCATCATCAACCCACAGTTGGTCGATGAGCAATTGCGCGGCGGCATTGCCCAGGGTATCGGTGGCGCACTCTATGAAGAGTGCCTCTACGACAACACCGGCCAATTGCTCAACGCGACGCTGGCCGACTACCTCGTGCCGATGGCCGCCGAATTGCCCGACATGATTCTCGGCCACGTCGAGACCCCGACCAAATCGTCCGAACTCGGCGCCAAGGGCGCAGGCGAGGCCGGCACTGCAGGCGCGCCGGCGGCAATCATGAATGCGATCAACGACGCGCTGGCACCGTTCAAGGCGCGTGTGACCGAGCAGCCGTTTACGCCAGAGCGGATACTGCGTGCGCTGGGGAAGGTGTGAAGGACGGGGATGGAATCAGCTAGCGCTGGACTGCTGGCGCCGGCTTGCCGGTGCGTTTCTCGTAGTCGGCAAACTCCTCGGGGTAACTCTTGTAATGCGGCACGCGAAACAGGAAGCGCTTTAGATTGGTCCATTTCACCGGCGCATCTCCCAGTTCCGCGTTCCAATAGCCATCAGCCTTGCCGACGAAGTCTGCGGGGTCGGTGCGCCAATAGTCGCGCGCATACGCGTTGACGAAAATGAACAGCCGTCCCTCCCTGATCTCGTACACCAGTGGATCGCCGCCGGCTCGAATGGCATACGACACCCCCTTGGCGCAAAACGCACCGTATTGCGGCGCATAGCGCTCGGGTGCGGCGATAAAGCGGTCGCGGCTTTCCTTCGACGCAAAGCGGTAGGTGCCATGCCGGTGGCGCGCGCTCAGGTCGGCCTGCCCTTTGAGCGGCGCGGCGCCGGAAAAATAGGAGACCGGGTCGTGACCCTGCAGCATCAGCTCCTGATGCACGCCGTCCGAACTGGTGTTGTAAACCGCGCAGCCTTGCAGCAGGGCCAGTGCGAGCGTCATCACGCCTGCGATGATTCGATTCTGCATGGCGATATGCCTCCTGTGGGTGTCTCAGCGTGACCAGGGTGGGGTATAGGCCTCGGGAACCGTACCCGGACAAGCAGGCGGGCAAGGCTCGGTGCCGACCAAGCCCAGGGCCGGCTGCCCAAATCCTTCACGAGCACGCCAGCCGGGATACTTGAACACGAGATTGCGCACCAATCCGCCCGGATCGTAGGTAATCGGCTTGCCCGGATTCCGGGCATTCCATTCGTCGTCCAGACTCTTGTGGCTGCGGTACCACGGCACCTTGTCAGTCCATGCACGCAGGGTCGCGGTGCGCCAGGGCACATCCCTGATCTCAGCCCAGACTGCGTCAGCGTGGCGGATATTGAAGGCCGGATCGAGCAGCCAGAACGAATGGCCGACGATGTCGCCGAAAATAAACAAGCGCCCCTCGCGGATATCCCATTCGGTGGGATCGCTGCCCAGTTTGATCTTGAACGGCGCGCCGTTGGCACAGAAGCCGCCGTACTGCGGTTCATACTTTTCCGGCGCGGCGCTAAAGAGCTGCCGGTGGGCTTCATTGGCGAAGTAATAGGTTCGATCCGCCAGCGCAAGCTTGATCGCCGGATCGCCGCGTAGCGGTTTGCCCAGCGTGAAGTAAGCGACCGGATCGTGACCCAGCAGCATGACCGGCTCACCGCCAGCTGATGGCACTGTGGCATAACGCGCGCCGCCGCAGGCAGTGAGAACGACGGCGAGTGCGCCGGCGGCAAATAATTGGGCGACCAGGTTCATGATGGCTCCTTCCTTGGGGCAGGCACAATTGACAAGCTACCATGGTCGGCAGGAAGGCGACACGCACCGGTCGCCCGGTATAATTTATAGATTGATAAATTAGTTAAAGCGCGCCAGATCATGCAACTCGGCTTCTTCACCATGCCCCTGCACCCGCCGGGGCGCAATTACCTTGAGACGCTGCGCGAAGATCGCGAAGCGATTCTGCTTGCCGACCGCCTGGGCTACAGCGAAGCCTATGTCGGCGAACACACCACTGATTTGGCCGAGACGATTCCCTCGTGCCTGATGTTTCTGTCGAGCCTGGTACACGCTACCTCCCGCATCACGCTTGGCACCGGCACGCTCAACTTGCCCAACGGCCACCCCGCCGCCTTCGCCGCCAACGTGGCGATGCTCGACAACATGCTCGAAGGCCGCCTGATCGTGGGCATCAGCCCGGGCGGCCTGCCATCGGACATGGAGATGTTCGAGAACCTCGGCCGTGACCGCAAGGCGATGTTCGTCGAGTGCATCAATCACATGATCGCCATCTGGACCGGTGAAGCGCCCTACAACTTCAAAGGCCAGTTCTGGAATCTGTCGACCGAGAAAACCCTGATCACCGAAATCGGCCAGGGCACTGTGCTCAAGCCGTATCAGCGCCCGCATCCACCTATCGTCGTCACCGCAGTCGAACCCTTCTCTGCCGGCGTCACCGCCGCTGCCGCGCGTGGCTGGGAGCCGATCTCGGCCAATTTCCTGCTGCCGCAATGGGTCAAGTCGCACTGGGGCAAGTATGCCGATGGCTGCGCGCAAGGCGGCCGCCCGGCCGACCCGGCCAACTGGCGCGTCGCCAAAACCGTGTTCGTCGCCGACGATGCCGCCGTGGCGCAAAACTATGGCAAGGGCGACGACAGCCCCTACCGCTTCTACTACAAGCAATTGCTCTACAAACTGCGCCGCGCCGGCCGCACCAACCTGTTCAAGAAGTCCAAGGACGAGCCCGACGATTCGGTCACGCTCGATGGCGTGGTGGACGACCTGGTGATCGCTGGCACCCCGGAACAGGTCACAGAACAACTGCTCGCCTTCCGCGAACAGACTGGTGATTTCGGCACCCTGCTCTATTGCGGCATCGACTGGGCGGATGCGAAGCTCGGCAAGCGCTCGATGGAATTGATGGCGGAGAAGGTGATGCCGGCGCTCAACGCCGCGCTCCAACGCTCCTGAATCTGATAAGCTGATTTTCCGTTTTCAAGCGGAGCGCCTGCATGAGCACCCTGTCGATCAATGTCACGGAGTTTTCCCGAGGGCTGTCCGATTTTTTGAACCAGGTGCAATACCGGGGACAGGTGCTCGACATCGAACGCGGCAAGCGCGTCGTGGCACGCGTATCCCCTGTGTCGGCGGTGGACGGCTACCCGATTGAGCAGCTCGATGCCCTGCTCGCCCGCGGTCCGCAACTGGATGCGGCCAACCGCAAAGTCATGGTCAAAGATATGCGCACGGCGCGTACCCGGTTGCGCTCGCGGGCTGATCCTTGGGCCTCGTAATCGACACCGATGTCTGGGTGTTGGCCGAGAAATCCAAGGGTAAGCAAAGTTGGTTCCCTGAAAAATGCCCCCCCTTGATGGCGCATTGGCCCAGCCTAGCCCTGCCGATGCTTGCGCACCACGTCAACAAACCGGGCGATCGTGGCGCCTGAGTCTTCACTGCGCCAAATGAGTTGGATATGCAGTTCCTCCTTGAGGTCGCCAAGCTTTAGCAGCAGAACATCATCAGGCCGCCGCAGATGAACCGCATCCGGGAGCAGAGCACAGCCCATGCCGGCTGCCACCAACGCAAGCACCGCAGAATGCGTAGCGCCCTCATGCGCCACGCGAGGCGTAAGACCGCGCCGATGGCAGGCATGGATCAGCAGATCGAACAACCACGGGGTGGCAGCGCGCGAGGACAGTATGAGATCGACGCCGGCCAATTGCCGCAGCTTTCTTGGTGGATGCGCCGCCAGCAGCGATTGCCGGTGTACGGCCAGCGACAAGCCGTCGCGCAGCACGGGCAAAGCCTTCAAGCGCGCGTCGGTCGAGGTCATTAACACAAAGCCGCAATCCAAATCGCCAGACAGCACGCGATCTACGATCTCGCCCGACAGCAGAGGCGCGAGCTTGAACCCGACGGCCGGAAAGCGGGTCTTGAAGGCACGCACCGCACCAGTGATGGCAGGATGCCACGAATAGATGTCGGACACTCCCACTGCCAACGAGCCCTCCTCTCCCTGCGACGCCCTTTGCGCCTGGTGTTTCATTTCCTCGAAATCGGCAAGCAATTTCCGAACGCCGCGTATAAAGGTGTTCCCGGCCGGTGTCAGCCGAACGCCGCGCGCCGAGCGCTCAAGCAACTGCACGCCCACATCCTCTTCAAGCAGCTGCAACTGGCGCGTCAGCGCCGGCTGCGCGACGAACAAGGTCTTCGCGGCGCGCCCCAGCGTGCCGTGTTCCACCACAGCCACGAAATTGGCAAGGCGCTTGAAATCCATACTCATCAAAAATTTTGATAAGAATCGGGAAAAAATTATATTGGATGTTATCACCCTGAGTCGATACAGTGGCTTACTGCAATCAACATCCGGACCATTTCCGGGTAAATCATTTCATGAGAGTCGATCACGTCGGCAGTCTGCTGCGCCCGGACGCACTCAAACAGGCTTTTCGGGAATATGCCCACGGCGCGCTTCCTGCGCCGGACTTGCGGGCCGCGCAAGACGTGGCGATCCGGGAAGTCATCGCGAAACAGGAGGCACTCGGCCTGCCGGTCGTGACCGATGGCGAGTTCCGCCGCCTGAATTGGCAAGTGAGCTTCTCCGAGGTCGCCGGCTGGGACCTGTGGAGCGGCTCCTGGAAAAAGCTGCTCGCCAACCCCGGCGACAAGGCCCCGCACGAGCAGGCCTTGCGAAAAGGCGAAGACGCGGTGCTGTCCTTTCGCGTTCCGGCCACCGGAAAACTGGCGCTGGTGCGCAACTTTCCGCTCGAAGAATTCGAACTTCTAAAGGGCAATCCAAAAACAAAGATTACCTTGATGGGACCCGATCGGGTAGCGCAAATGTGCGACATCGAAGGTTCGCGCCCGCACTACGCCGGCGCCGACGAGTTTCTCGCCGACGTGGTGGCAATCCAGCGGCGCATGGTGGGCGGCCTGGTGGAGGCCGGCTGCCGCTACGTTCAAATCGACGAGCCAAGCTACACCGGCTATGTCGATCCGGCAACCCTGTCGCGAATGCAAGCGCGCGGCGAAGACCCGATGAGGCTCCTGGAGCGCGCCATCTCTGCCGACAACGCGGTGATCGAAGGCTGCCAGGGCAAGGCCGTCTTCGGCCTGCATATCTGCCGCGGCAACCGCGCCAGCATGTGGCACCGCGAGGGTAAGTACGACCCGATCGCCGAACGCCTTTTCGGTGGACTGAAGTACGACCGCCTGCTGCTGGAATACGACACCGAGCGCGCCGGCGGCTTCGAGCCGCTGCGTTACGTACCCAAGGGCGTGGTCGCCGTTCTTGGACTGATCACCACCAAGAGCGGCCGCGTCGAAACGGTAGACGAATTGTGCACACGCATCGACGATGCGGCGCGGTTCCTGCCGCTGGAGCAACTGGCGCTCAGCCCGCAGTGCGGCTTTGCTTCCGGCATCGGTGGCAACCTGCTCAGCGAAGAGGAACAGTGGCGCAAGCTGGAAGTCATGCTCGATACAGCCCGCCGGGTCTGGGGCTAGATGATGGCGCCACGCTCCGAAACCGATACCCAAACCCACTCCATGCAAATCCTTGCGCCCACCGCCGCAACTGCCCCGCTTCCGGCGTTTCGCGTGGAATGGCAAAGCGCGCTCGACCGTCTGTGCAGCCGGGTGCTGCAAATTCGCGCTGAGATCGGCGCAGACTGGCCCTACCATCGCGACCCCGCCGGCGGCCCTTGGGACGTGACGCAGGACGGCGACTGGTGCGGCGGCCACTGGGTTGAGTGCCTGCGCATCGTCGGCGAGCTCACCGGCGACGCGGCGTTGCTCGCCGAGGCCCGCCATCGCACCGAACGGCTGCGTCCCTATTTGGAGCGCGACGATGCGTTCCGCGGACACCGGTTCTACTACTCTGCGGCGCGCCAGTACGCTTCGACTGGCGATGCTTCAATGCGCACCTTGGCGCTGGCGGCGGCCTACGCCATGCGCTCGATGGCGATGCCTGGCCGCGGCGTGATGCCGATCGGCACGCAGGTGCAGGTGCGGTCAACCACACTCTCCGGCCGCGACAAGGCCTGCGTGGACAACGTTCACCCCAACCTGATGCTCGACTGGTGGGCCTTCGGGCAGACCGGAGATCGGGTCTTTGTCGATGGCGCATGCCGCCACCTGGATGCAACCATCGAAGACTTCATTTGTGCCGATGGTTCCACGCTCGAATTCGCCGACTACGATCCGGCCACCGGCCGCATGCTGCGCCACTACACCTTGCTCGGCGCTCATGACAACAGCTGTTGGTCGCGCGGACAGGCTTGGGCCATCGCCGGCTACCTGCGCGCCTATGAAGAGCTGGGCGATGTGCGCTACCTGGCGATTGGCGACAAACTCCTCGACTATTGGGTCGCGCATTCCGGCGCGACACTGGTACCCCCTTACGACTTCAAGGATCCGGCACTGGCAACGGACCCCTCCGGGGTGCCTCTGGATACCTCCGCCGCCGCAGTGGTCGCGGAGCAGTTGGCGCGGCTGGCCGTTCGTGCGGACCGGCGCGACGGCGCGCGACGCGCGCTGACGCAACTGGCGCCGATGATCGATGGGCTGTTGAGTCACTTGACCCCGCTCTCCGGCTCGGATGACAGGCCGGCCGGCATCTTGCTGAACGGCTGCTTCAATCAACCGAAGCGCTATGCCACGCGCAGCGAACTCATCTGGGGCACTGCTTACCTGCTGTTCGCGCTCTATTACCTGCGTCGGGGCCGTGTGCTCGAATAGCGCCCGCCGCCTGCGCCGCTGCGCGCCCAGACCCGCATCGTCCACCATCCGTTTTTAGGAGGCCATCGTGAACTCTGATTTTTCCATCTCGCGCCGCCGCGCGCTGACACTGTCCCTGGCCGTCGGCGCGACGGCGGCAATACCGCGCGCTTTCGCGCAGGCTGCCGGTCCGACTCGCATCGTCATCGGTGTACCGCCGGGCGGCGGATTGGACACCACTGCTCGATTATTGGCCGACCAATTGACCGTGACGATTGGTACTACTCTTGTGGATAATCGTCCTGGCGCCGCGTTGCGTCTGGCGTTGGATTTCGTGAAACAGGCGCAGCCCGACGGCAAAGTTCTGCTCTATGGTCCAGAGGCGCCCTTGAATCTGTATCCGCACGTGTATCGTGCGCTGTCTTACGACTGGCGCAGGGATTTCGTCCCGGTCGCCAGCGCCTGCCTGTTCGACTTCGCGTTGGGCGTGCCTGCTTCAAGCCCCGCATCGACGATCGCCCAGTATATCGACGCGGTCAAGAGCGACCCAGCCCGGCTTGGCAACTACGCTGTACCCGGAGCGGGTACCGCGCCCCACTTCGCCGGCGGTGCTTTCAGCGCCGCTGCCCGCCTCGATCTCAAGGCGATCCCGTACAAGGGATCTGCCCCAGCGGTGCAGGATCTGATCGGCGGCCATGTGCCGGCCTGCTTCACCGTGACGGGGGAGTTTCTGCCGCACCGCCAGGCGGGCAAGTTAAAGGTACTGGCGACGACCGGGCGCACGCGCTCGCCGTTCCTGCCCGACGTGCCGACGTTCACGGAACTCGGCTTCGCCGACATGGCGCTCGAAGAGACTTTCGGCTTCTTCGCCCCCGCGCGCACGCCCGAACCCATCGTGAACCAACTCAACGCACTTGTGAATGCCGCCCTGCAAAAGCCAGAAATCACGCGCCGCTTGGCCGCGTTGGGCTACCAGCCGTTCGCGCTCACCCCACAGACGTTCGCAGCGCGCCTGGAATCCGGCTATGCGAAGTGGGCGCCGCTGGTGAAACGTACCGGCTTCACGCCGGATGAGTAAAGCAAAAACGAGCATGCAACGTAACCCGGACGTACCCTGCTGCCGCTGCAGCTACCCCTGGATGTGGCTCTGGTGCAGTTGCGCCGGTTGCTCAGGGAATGAGTGGACACCGAACACGCGCGCGTATGAGCAAATTTGTCAGCCACTTCGGACAAGACATGACTGATCGCTGGGATAACCCCGCCGGCACCGAAGGCTTCGAGTTCATCGAGTACGCGGCGCCCGATCCGCGCGCGATGGGCGAGCTGTTCGAGCGCCTGGGCTTCAAGGCCATCGCCCGGCATCGTCACAAGAACGTGATGCTCTACCGCCAGGGCGGGATCAATTACATCGTCAACGCGGAGCCGGATTCATTCGCGCAGCGCTTCGCGCGCCAGCACGGGCCCAGCATCTGCGCCATCGCCTTCCGCGTGCAGGACGCGAAAGCCGCCTACGAGCGCTGCATCGGTCTGGGCGCCTGGGGCTATGCGGGCCACGCCGGGCCGGGCGAGCTGAACATCCCCGCCATCAAGGGCATTGGCGATTCGGTCATCTATCTCATCGACCGCTGGCGCGGCAAGAACGGCGCAATGCAGGGGGACATCGGCAACATCGGCTTCTACGATGTGGATTTCGAGCCGCTGCCGGGCGCGGAACTCAATCCCGCAGGCCACGGCCTTGCCTACATCGACCATCTGACGCACAACGTGCACAAGGGCCGCATGAAAGAGTGGGCGGACTTCTACCAGCGCCTGTTCAACTTCCGCGAAGTGCGCTACTTCGACATCGAGGGCCAGGTCACCGGCGTGAAGTCGAAGGCGATGACCAGTCCCTGCGGGAAGATCCGTATCCCGATCAACGAGGAAGGCACCGACAAGGCGGGTCAAATCCAGGAATACCTCGACCTGTACCACGGCGAGGGCATCCAGCACGTGGCGCTCGGCTCGACCGATCTCTACCGCACCGTGGATGCGCTCAAGGCAAACGGCGTCAAGCTGCTCGACACCATAGACACCTACTACGAGCTCGTCGACAAGCGCATTCCCGGCCACGGCGAAAACCTGGCCGAGCTGCAAAAGCGCAAGATCCTGATCGACGGCAAGGCCGGCGCGCTGCTCCTGCAGATATTCTCCGGGAACCAGCTCGGGCCGATCTTCTTCGAGTTCATCCAGAGGAAGGGCGACGAAGGCTTCGGCGAAGGCAACTTCAAGGCGCTGTTTGAATCCATCGAACTGGACCAGATGCGCCGCGGCGTGATCCAGTCGACTTGAATCTCAGGGCGGGCTTCCATACATGAAAATCAAGAAGATCCACCACGTCGCTTACCGCTGCGAAGATGCCAAGGAAACGGTGCTTTGGTCACGCTGGGACTTGCCCTGCAATCTTTCAAAGCATGCCAATTACGCCTAGCATTCATCGCCCCGTGGAGCCGGGAAGCATTCGCGAGACATTCGCCGGTCTCGCATTGAAGACCTTGATCAAAGGCGGCGACCGCCCGGCTTTGGTAAGTGATGAGCGCACCCTTGACGGCCTTGACGCGGTCTCGCGCATATCCAATATGCAGCGCGTACTCGGCGGCTCCAGGCCGCCCAGACTTGCATTGCTTTCGCGCAACAAGCCTGACGCCTGGCTCCTCCAAATCGCTGCGATGGCACTCGGAGGCAGCGTGGTGTGGCTTCATCCCAGGGCCAGCCTTTCAGACAGCGTCTTTGTCATAGGCGATTCCAAGGCGGATGCGCTGGCGCTAGACGCGGACGTTGATCCGGAACTGGTCGAAGCGCTCGCCCTTGGTTTCCACGGACCCGTATTTCGTTTGTCGAAGCATGGCCCAGGAACACCCTTGGCTGACGTGCTCGAGGGCATGGCGTCCTCTGAAGTCGTTGATCGGTCCGGGCCGGACGATCTGGCCTTGCTCAGTTACACCGGAGGTACAACGGGCAAGCCGAAGGCGGTGGTCCGTACGCAGGCGGACTGGGCTTTGATCGCCAAGAGGATAGTTGAAGACTACGAAATCGAATGGGACAGTCGATACCTCGTCGCTGGTCCGATTTCTCATGTCAGCGGAACCAAGATTCTTCCGACACTGATTTGCGGCGGCACGGCATTCGCGCTTGCAGAGGCGACGCCACATGCGGTGGCGTCCGCCATCGAACGCTGGCGCATCACGTCCACGCTGCTCGTTCCCACCGCCCTCAGCACGCTAGCTGAAGAGCAAGCAGCGAGACCGCGTGACCTGTCCAGTCTGACGAAACTTTTCTACGGGGGCGCGAGCATTGCGACCGACCAGCTTCGGCGCGCGGCCAAGATCTTTGGCCCGGTTCTTTACCAAGTGTACGGGCAGACCGAATGTTATCCACTCTGTCGCCTCGCGCCCAAGGACCTCGACCCCGGCTTGCCGCACCGATGGCGTTCGTGTGGCATGCCGGTTCCCTCTATCAAGGTGCGACTCGTCGATTCGAGCGGAGATGACGTCGCACAAGGCAGCGTCGGGGAGGTGATCGCGAGTGGCGAACAAGTCATGCGCGGATACTGGAATCGCCCAGCAGAGACCGCCGAAGCTTTGCAGGGTCGCTGGCTTCACACGGGCGATCTTGCCTATGCACATAGCGACGGATTTATTGAAATCGTCGGACGCACCAAGGATATGATCATTTCGGGCGGCTTCAACATCTACGCGCGAGAGATAGAGGCGGCCTTGGAAGCCCATCCAGCCGTGGAGGTGGCGGCAGTCTATGGAATGCCCGATGCCAAATGGGGGGAGGCTGTTACCGCTTCAGTTGTCTTGCGCAGCGAGAACCTTGCGACGACAGACGAACTCACGGCCTGGGTGCGGCAATTGAAAGGTTCCTTTCAGGCGCCCAAGCGGCTGGAGTTCATAGAGTCGATGCCGATGACGTCCGTCGGCAAGATCGATAAGAAGGCCCTCAGGCAGAGATGGTGCTCGTCTTGAAGCCGCTGTTTTCACGTCAGCGGAATTCATCATGAATACCGCTACGCGCGCCAGTCTCTCTGCGCTCCGCCTGCCCCTGATCGTCGCGCCCATGTTTCTCGTCTCGGGACCGGACTTGGTGATCAGTGCTGCGAAGTGGGGGGTTATCGGCGCCATGCCGACTCTGAATGCAGGAGATGTGGACACTCTCGAGCGCTGGTTGTCGCGCATCCGGCGCGAAACGTCGGCCGCGCGAGGTACGTTCGCAATCAATCTTGTCGTGCACAACAAGTACGCGAGGATGCATGCGGATCTTGATCTGATCGTGAAGCACGAAGTCCCGTATGTCATCACCAGCATAGGCAGCCCGGCTGGCGTCGTCGATCGCGTCCACGCTTACGGCGGACTGGTTCTCTCTGATGTCGCGACCATTCGGCATGCCCGGTTGGCAGTCGATGCCGGGGTCGACGGGCTCATTCTTCTTTGCGCGGGGGCAGGAGGAAATACCGGCTGGCTCAATCCATTCGCATTTGTCCCGGAGGTTCGCTCCTTCTACGACGGCCCGCTCGCAGTTGCAGGATGCATCAACTCCGGCAAAGCACTCCGCGCACTGGAGATTCTTGGCGCTGACTTGGGCTACGCAGGAACGCCTTTCATTGTTGCGCAAGAGAGTCTCGCCTCTGACGAGTACCGCCGCGAGGTGCAAACGGCTCACGCGGATGACGTCGTACTGACCAGCGCCGTCACCGGTATTCCGTCGAACATTCTTAAAGCCAGTCTGGCGAAATGGAATATTGATCCGGGCAAATCGGCCGGCGGGTTCCACGGCATTGAGCCGGCCGGCATGTCGCCCAAGCCCTGGAAAGAAATCTGGAGCGCTGGGCAAGGTGTTGGCAGTTCGAAGGCAACGCTGGCTGCAAGCGAAATTCTTGGTACGTGGGAAAACCAATACCAAGGTGCAAGAGTTCAACCAACCCAAGGAGAGTACCCATGAAACCGAATTCACGTGTCTGCAAGAGCCCCATCAAAGCTCTGTTCTTCATTGCCGCCTTTGCCGCAAGCTATGCCCAGGCACAAACGGGATACCCCGAAAAGCCGGTCACCCTGGTTGTGGGCTTCGCCCCTGGCACTGCGCCCGACATACTTGCGCGCCAAATCGCCGAGCCGCTTGGAAAGGCATTGAATACAAGTGTCATC
>JANNCZ010000346.1:0-17914 GCA_031387185.1 Burkholderiales bacterium | reverse complement strand
GACTGGTTTCATATCGAGGTCGCCTGCTATCCGGAGATGCATCCACAGGCGCGCTCGCCGCAAGACGATCTCGCCGCCTTCAAGCGCAAGGTCGATGCCGGCGCCAGTGGCGCGATCACGCAATACTTCTACAACGCCGACGCTTACTTCCGTTTTGTGGATGAAGCACGCGCCCAGGGCATCAACATTCCCATCGTGCCCGGCATCATGCCGGTTGCCACTTACACGCAACTGGCACGCTTCTCGGAAATGTGCGGCGCGGAGATTCCGCGCTGGATGCGTTTGAAGCTCGCCAGCTACGGCGACGACCGCGCCTCGATTCGCTCCTTCGGTCTCGACGTGGTCACCGAGATGTGCGACCGCCTGCTCACGCAAGGCGCACCTGGCCTGCATTTCTACACGCTCAACACGGCGGGATTGAGCAGCACGCTCTGGCAGAGGCTCGGTCTGTAGTCCCCTCTCTCTTCCTCCTGCCATGTGCGCTGCCGCACCGTGTCCGGTGCGCACCGGGCATAAAGTGGGATGCTTCCAGGAGTCAGAAGGGATTGCATGTTCAAGCGCAAACGCCTGCGCCTGCTCGCCTACTGGCGCCGCTGGCGCGCGCAGGAAGGCCCGCAGCCCCTGCGCGGCCTGTTGCAGCGTGCCGACCCCGCTGCGCCCTGGCTCAAACGCGTCAATTGGCTGCTCGGCCTGGCCGACTGGTTGCATTACGAGCCGGCCGGGATGCGCTCGGGCGAACGCGTGCGGCAATTGATCAAATCGCGGCGCCTGCGCCTGCTGCTCAACGAAATCGACAACCATCCAGCGCGCTACGCGGCGGCGGTCGAGACCCTGCAATCGATCATGAAGGACGCCGACGGTCTCGAATTGTTCTGCGCCACCGGCCTGCCGCGCGAACCGGCCCTGGTCAGCGAAGTGGTCGAGCAGCTGGTGGCCAAACTGCTGCCCAAGACCCTGATCGACCGCGATCTCGATTCGCTGTTCGGTGCGCTGTTTCCCGCGCCCGGCCACGCCGCCTGGATCGAGCATATGGAGCCGGCAATGCTGGCGCGCATGCACAGCCTGGTTCTCACCGGCGAGGTGCCGGCACGATTCCGGCGCAACGCCGAAGACGCGCTGATCTACCTCGCACGCGTGGTCAGTGCGATCGGCATGCATCCCGATGTGCGTGCGCGCCTGCCCTTCACCAGCCTGCGCGTCACGCCCTTCCTGAAGCTTGAGGACGCGGTGCGCGCGCTGGTGATGCCGCCGCCGCCGGAGGCGGAGGGACATGCGGCCAGCTTGGCCGAGGCGCGCGCCGCCCTGTTCCAGACCCGCGCCGCCGTCCTGGAAGCCTACCGCCATCTGAGCCGCCATGGCGTGAGCGTGTTCCTGGTCTACCGCCTGCAGCGCATGCGTGCCCTCTCCGAGCGCATGGATGCGCTGTTGACCTTGCTGTTCCCGCGCGCCCACGAGACCGGGCAGACGGCAGGCTTCCTGGCCGGCCTGATTCGTGCGCGGCACCAGCGCACCAGCGTGCGCGCCCTGCTGCGGCGTAACACCGCCTTGCTGGCGCGCAAGATGGTCGAGCACAACGCCGAGCATGGTGACCACTACATCGCGCGCAACCGCGGCGAATACAACGCAATGTTCAAGGCTGCGCTCGGCGGCGGTGTGCTGACGGCGCTGACCACCTGGCTCAAATTCGTGATCATTGGCTTCGGCCTCGCCAAATTCATCGAAGGTCTGGTGGCGTCGATCAATTACGCGGCTTCGTTCATCGCCATTCAGCTGGCCGGCTTCGTGCTCGCCACCAAGCAGCCGGCCATGACCGGCCCGGCGCTGGCTGACAGTCTTGAGAACATTCACCAACAGGGCGGCCTGCGCGCGCTGATTGAAGAGGTGGTGCAGTTGATGCGCTCGCAAAGCGCGGCGGTGCTTGGCAACGTGCTGGCGGTGGCGCCCGCCGTGCTGCTGCTCTCGGCGCTGCTGATGTGGTTGCACGGCCGGCCGGTGATGACGATCGAAAAGGCCGCGTACACCCTGCATTCGTTTTCGCTGCTCGGCCCGACCCCGTTTTATGCGGCCTTCACCGGCGCACTGCTATGGGTCTCAAGCCTGTTCGCCGGCTATGCGGACAACTGGTTCGTGCTGCGCGGCGTGGAGAGCGGCATCGCCTTCAACCGGCGCATCCAGGCGGTATTCGGCGAGCAGGGCGCGCAGCGCATTGCCGCGTTTCTGGAGCGCAACTTTGGCGGCTTTGCCGCCAACATTTCGCTCGGGCTGCTGCTCGGTCTGGTGCCGGCCTTCGCGGTTTTTGCCGGTCTGCCGCTCGACGTGCGCCACGTCACGCTCTCTACCGGTTCCGCTGCTGGCGCCGTCTATACGCTGGGGCCGGCGGTGATGCTGCAGGCCGGTTTCTGGCTTGCCGCAGCCGGTATCGCGTCAATGGCGGTGCTGAATGTTGGCGTGGCCTTCGTGCTCGCTTTTGCACTCGCGCTCAACGCCAGCAATGTCAGCGCGCGGACACGTGCACGGGTATTCCGCGGCTTGCGCTGGCGCGCCCTGCGCTCGCCACTGGCGTTTTTCCTGCCGACCCAATTCGGGCGGCGCGCCCGCGCACTGGCGCGGGTCGATCCACCTGGAATTGCCTGAATCAAACGGCCAAGCAGCCCGGTGAAGTGGCGGGTGCCATTGCCCGCGCGCGCGTCGCAGGTTTGCCGGCCGTGATCAACTGCCGCTCGAGGCAGTTAGCGCTGCAACGCGCGCCGCGCCAGATACGACACCACATCGACCAGCGCCACCAGCAACAGCATGGCGAGCAGCACCGTGCTGGTTTCACGCATGTGAAACAGGCCCATGTGAAACGCCAGCATCTGCCCCAAGCCACCACCGCCGACTACGCCGAGCACAGCGGCAGCACGGATGTTGTTTTCCCAGCGGTACAGGGTGTAGGACATCAGTTGCGGCAAGATCTGCACCAGCGTGGCGTAGAGGAACACCCGCCCTTCCGGCACGCCATGCACGCGCAGTGCTTGGGCCGGCCCGGGTGGCGCATTTTCGATCGCTTCGGCAAACAGGCGGCCGAGCACGCCGGTGGTGTGCAATGCCAGCGCCAAAGTGCCTGCGAAGGGGCCGAGCCCAGCTGAAATAATCAGCAAGGTGGCCCACACCAACTCCGGAATCGAGCGCAGGGCATTGAGGATCAGGCGCGTCGGGCCACGCCAGAAGGCGCGGTCGCCTGCGTATTTGCGGCTGGCCGGCAGTGCCAGTGCGAGGCCGCCGATGACTGCCAGCAGCGTGCCCAGGGCCGACATCGCAATCGTCTCCAGGCTCGCGATCACTACCTTGCCGAGGAAGACTGCTTCGAACGTCGGGTTGAGCAGCTCGCCGATAAACTTGCCCATCTTGCGCAGCGCGTCAGCGGAGAAAAACTGCGCCCACTTCAGATCGAGCGTCCAGAAGCTGGCAATCGTCAGCAGCATCAGGCCGAACATCACCCAGCAGGCAGTGCAGCGCGCATTGAACATGGGCGGCGGCATGATTGCCTGCGCGGTGGCCTGCGCGGTGGCCTGCGCGATGATCTGCGGAGCGATCTGCGGGGTGATCTGTGGGGTGATCTGCGATGCGGCTGAGGGCACCCCAGAAGCGGACATGGCGTCGCGCTCCGTGCTCATGCCAGCACCCGGCGCAGGTAAGCACTGGCGAGGTCCGCCAACCCGACCAACAGCATGAACACGATCAACATGGTCGCCACTTCCGATCCCACAAACATCTTCATCGAGTTGTCCATCTGCTGACCCAGCCCGCCGGCGCCGACAAAGCCCAGCACCGCAGATGAACGGATCGCGCATTCCCAGCGGTACACCGTGTAGCTGGTCAGTTCAGCCGCGCTCTGTGGCAACAGGCCGTAGAAGAATGCCTGCAGGCGGCCGGCGCCGTTGCGCAACAGCGAGTCGGTCGCATGCGCTTCATCGCTCTCCAGAATCTCGCCATACACCTTGCCGAGCATGCCGCCGTAGGTCAGCGCAATCGCCAGCACACCGGCCGTCGGCCCCAGACCCACCACGCGCACAAACACCAGCGCCCACACCAGCTCGGGCACGCTGCGCAGCACGATCAGCAGCCAGCGCGTGGCCTGGCGCACCAGCAGCGGCACGCGCTTCATGCGCCCCGGCAAGGCCGACACCGACAGCGCACTGGTCGAAATGAGAGTGAGCGGAATCGCGATCAGCAGCGCCAGCGCCAGACCCGCCGTGGCAATCGCCACCGTGCGCCAGCATTCGCGCAGCACCAGCAGCAGAAACTCACCAGAAATCTTGGGCGGGAAAAAGCCGGACAAAAAGCGCCACGTCGATTTCAGGCTGGTCGGCTCGAATAGTTGCCAGGGCTTGAATTCGCTGGCCACCAGCGCCGGTGCAAGCAGCACCAGCGCAGCGAGGAACCAGAACACGCGGCCCGACCAGGCTGGGTCGCGCAGGTGGGGGGCGAGGGATACGGTTGCCGTGGTCACGCGCAAGATTGGCAAACTGAGGAAAACAAGGCCGGATGCTTGGCGAAACTGAGGGACATTGAGGGCCGCCGGGACAAACAGAACCACCGCGCTAGCGGCAGTGCATCACCACGGGTTGCGTTGCCACCGGCGCTGGCTCGGGTGGCAATGGCGCTGTCCCGGCCAGTTCGTGTTCATGCTGCGCATACAGTTCCGCCAGATGCGCGCGCGTCACCTCGCTCGACGCCAGGTCGAAATGCAGTTCACCGTCACGCAAGCCCAGCACACGCGGAAAGCGCGTCGCCACATCGACCTGATGCAGCGTCGTGATCAGTGTCACGCCACGCTCCCGCGCTGCCTGGGTCAGGGTGTCGATCGCCTGGGTAGCGCGGGTCGGATCGAGCGAAGACAATGGTTCATCAATCAGCCACAACGACGCCTCCGAGACAAACGCGCGCGCCAGCCCGACGCGCTGACGCTCGCCACCGGAGAGCCGGTCTACCCGGTCCCACAACTTGGCCGCCAGATCAAAGCGCGCCAACGCCTCATGTGCCGCGGCAATACCGGTGGGGTAGAACAAGGAGCGCAAGCTGGCAGCAAGCGACTGGCGTGGCAAACGGCCCGCCAGCACAGCGGTGATGACGCGCTGGCGCGGCGGCAGCGGCGGTGCTTGCGGGGCCAAAAACAAGCGGCCGCGCAAGCGCTGCAAGTCGCGCGTGGAGAGCTGCCACGGGTTCGTGCCATCGAGTTCGAGACCGCCGGAGGCCGGCTGCAGCGCACACGCGAGGGCGTGCAACAGCGTGGTCTTGCCGGACCCGGACGGGCCGATCACCGCCACCTGCTCACCCGCCGCCACCTCAATCGAGAGCGGCTTGAGCGCGGGTGCGCTGTCAACGCGCGCGGCCGGGTGACGCGCCGCGAGCGCGTGGATCGAAACTCGCATCAGTGCTTGGTCCTGTTACCGCTGCTTGCTGCCGGGTTGCTGCTGCTCACTGCGTGATTGCTGGGTGGATGCTGGGTGGATGCTGGGTGGTTGCTGGGTGGATGCTGGGTGGTTGCTCGATGATTGCTGCGTGATTGCCGCGTGACAGCCGCGTGGTTTCCGTGCATTGATTCCAGAGGCTCACTTGATCAGGCCGGCACTGCGGCCTGCGGTCTCAAGCTCCTTGTAGTTCTCGGCGCGGGTCGCGATGTATTTGGTGGCGCGGTTGAGCGTCAAGATTTCCTTGCCCTCAGGCGTATCCATCGACAGGTCCAGCAGCGCCTTGGTGATGCGCTCGCGCATCGCGGCCGGCATGTCGGCGTGTACCGACCAGTTGTAGTTGTAATAAGGCGGCGTGGTGAAGAACACATTGGTCTTGGCGGTATCGACCTTCTTGTCCTCGACAAATTTGCGCCACACCGTGATGTCAAGCGCAGCCGCATCGACGCGCCCGCTGACTACTGAAGCGATGGTGGCGTCATGCGCGCCCGAGTAGGCCACGCGCTTGAAGTCCTTTTCCGGATCAAGCTTGGCTTGCAGCAAAAAGCTGCGCGGCATCAGATGCCCCGAGGTGCTTGACTGCGAGCCGAAGCTCACCTGCTTGCCCTTCAAATCGGCCAGGGTTTTGATGCCTGAGTCGGTGTTGGTGATGAACACCGAGCGGAACTGCGCGTCTTCCTCGCGCTGCGCCAGCGGGATCACCTTGCCACCGGAGCGCAACTGCGCCTGCACGTGGGTGAAGCCGCCAAACCAGACCAGATCGACCTGCTTGTTGACCAGCGCTTCGACGGCGGCGGCGTAGTCATTGACCGGGGTGAATTCGACTTTCACGCCCAGTTTGGATTCGAGATATTTGGCCAGCGGGCCAAACTTGCGGGTCTGCTCGGTGGCCGCTTCTTCCGGGATCGTGGTGACCTTGAAGACGTTTTGCGCGAAAGCCGATGCGCAGGTGAGCAGGGCGGCTGCGGCGAAAGTGGTGACCAGGCCGCGGCGGGAACGTGAAACTGCTGAAACTGCTGAATCCGGTGAAACGGGGGAGGTGGGTGAGGCGGGTGAGGCAAGGCAGGCGGTGTGCAGGCAAGACATGGTGTTTCCTTTCTCAATCAAGGGAAAAATGAAGCGGGTCGGCTGAGAGCGCTTGGCTCGCATGCAACTGGGCCGCCAGGCCCAGCACCACGCTACGGGTGCGCGAAGCAGAGGGGTCAATCATGGACGGATCTCCTGGTTGGGGAGGTGGTGGTACCGGGGTACAGGGCGAAAAGAGCGTGGGAATCCATCGCCCTTTTCGGGTCCCAAGACTACCGCACTTTCATCTGTGGCGCAGAGTTTCCCTGGTGTCTTCGCTGGTGTCTCATTGCGGTTGAACACCGGGGACTGCGGCGCGCTGTGCGCCGCAGACAACGATACGCAGCCCCATGCCATGCGGATGCAGCGGCAGTGATGGCCGCTACTGCGGTAGATTTTGGGAGTGATTGACCCGTGGTGAGATTCAAGCATGTGGCGCGTTCTTCCGGCCTTGCCGGCAGCGGCTACGCCGCGATTGCGCGCGCCATCGCATCCGGTCTGCCCGCCGCTCTGATCAGCGTCTGAGCAACCGGTGGATGCAGCCGCGCAACCAGATGTTGCCTGCATCCTTGTGAAAACGCCGGTGCCAGAACTGCTGCACCTCAATGGTCGGTGGGTGCAGAGGTACATCGAGAATGCGGATCTCGTCATGGCGCGCGATCATCTCGGCGATGTCCTGCGGGATCGTCGCTACCAGATCGGTGCCGGGCACGATTGCCAAGAGGCTCATGAAGTGCGCCACTTCGATCGCGACGCGCCGGCTCAAACGCCGCTGCTGCAGAAACTGCTCGAACTGGTGGTCGCGCCCCTCCGGCCGCACCACCACATGCTTGGCGGCGAGAAATTCCTTCGCCGTCAGCCGCCCGCCGGTCAGCGGGCGCGACCGGCACACGATGCAGACGTAACGCATGCGGAACAGGCGCTGCTGAAAAAAGCCGGCACGCCGCAGGTCGGGAAAGAATCCCAATGCGAGGTCGGCCTGGCCTGATTCGAGCGCGGCGCCGGCCTGGTCGCGCGGCATCGAGCGCGAACGCAGGTTGATGCCTGGTGCGAGGCGCGCGCATTCCCCGGCGACCTGCGGCACCAGCGTTACTTCGCCGATGTCGGGTGTGATGATGGTAAATGTACGCGTGGAGGTAGATGCCTCGAACGCTGACAGGCGCAGGATTTCAGCGCTCACCGTCTCCATCACCAGGCGCACCGGTTCGGCCAGATCGATCGCCCGTGGCGTCGGTTTCATCTCTTGCCCGGCGCGTACGAACAGCGGGTCGCCGAACAGGGTGCGCAGCCGCCCCAGCGCCGCGCTAGTGGCCGGCTGGCTCAAGCCGACAGCTTCGGCCGCGCGTGTCACGCTCTGGTGGCGCGCCAAGGCGTCGAACACCACCAGCAGGTTCAGGTCGATTGATTGGATATCCATGGTGTGGATAGAGAATATACACAGAATCCACTTGGCGAATGACCATTGACTGCGTAGCATTCGTCCAAATACAACTGCGCCGCAGCTCAAATGAGAGCGCGTCAGGCAACCCAAGGAGACAACGATGAAAGCTATTCCGGTATGGGCGGTCTGCTGTGTGGCGGCCCTGCTCGCCGTCGTGACAACTACGGCTGCCACCAACGCGAACGCACAAGTGAACACACAAGCGTCCTATCCGGCCAAGCCGATCCGCGTGATCGTCGGCATCGCACCCGGCAGCGTCACCGACATCGTGATGCGCGCGGTCGCGCAGGAACTGGCGCCGCGCCTGGGTCAGCCGCTGGTGATCGAGAACCGCCCCGGCGGCAACATGATTATCGGCGCCGATGCCTGCGCCAAGGCCGCGCCCGATGGTTACACCCTCTGTGTGCTCGGCGTCGATGCCCTGTCAAGCAACGTGCACACGATCGACAAGCTGCCCTATGACCCCGAGCGCGATCTCAAGCCGGTCACCAATCTGTTTTATGTGCTCGAAGCGCTGGTGGTCAATCCGGCCGTGCCGGCCAACAGCGTTGCCGAGCTGCGCGCGCTGGCCGTCGCCAAGCCCGGCACCCTCAATTTCGGCACCCTCGGGCCGGACTCGTCGCCGGATATCTTTCTCGGCTGGCTGCGTCAGCAGTGGAAGGCCGACATGACTGCCGTACCCTACAAGGGTGGCGGCCCGATTGCCACCGCGGTGATGGCCGGCGAGATTCAGTTGTCCACCATGGGGTTGGGTAATTTTGCCGGCGGCATTGAGGGCGGCAAGTTGCGCGCGCTTGCCGTGGGTGGATCGAAACGCCTTGCGCGTTTTCCTGATGTGCCCACTTGGGCCGAGGCCGGTCTGGGTGCCTATGCGGTACGCCCTTGGTGGGGGCTGGTGGTACCGGCTGGCACGCCCGATGCGTTGGTGGGCCGACTCAATGCCGAGTTCACACGTTTGTTTGCCGAAACCAAATTCAACGAGTTTCTGGCCGGGCGGTACCTCGAACCGGCGGCCAGTTCTGTGGAAGTGTTCACCGCGTTTCTCAAGGCCGACCGTGAACGCGCCGGGCAGATCTTGCGCGCCGCAAAGCAGACGCGCCGCTGATGCGCTGAATCGTTTGATTGAATGGCTGTGTGAAGGTAAGACTTGATGCCCAGACTTGAAAACCGCGTTGCCATCGTCACCGGCGCAGCCCACGGCGAGCGCGCCGCCCTTGGTGCCGCATTCGCACTGGCCTTGGCCAAAGAGGGCGCGAAGGTGGTTGCCGCAGACACGCAGGATTGCGCATCGGTAGTGCGCGACATCGAGGCGGCCGGCGGCGAAGCTCTCGGCTTCAAGCTGGACGTGCGCGATACAGCATCGATCGCAGCGATGGCCGCCGCCACGATCGATCGTTTCGGCAAGATCGACATCCTCGTCAACAACGCCGCCATCGGCTCCAATATCCCACCGGTCGCGGTACTCGACATCGATCCCGCTGACTGGGACGCCATCTACGCGGTCAACGTGCGCGGCCCCTTCCTGTGCGTCAAGGCGGTGCTGCCCTACATGCGGCGCCAGCGCTACGGCAAGATCATCAACATCGGCTCGACCATGATGTATTCGGGCGCGCCGAACCGCCTGCACTATGTGTCGGCCAAGGGCGCGGTGCTCGCCATGTCGCGTGCATTGGCGCGCGAGCTCGGCCCCGACGGCATTTGCGTCAACACCCTGGCCTATGGCCTGATCACCAGCAAGCTCAACGAAGAAGCGCTCGAAACCGACGAAGCCTATCGCAGCCATGCCTTCAAGCCGCGTGCGATGCCGGTGCACCTGCGCGCCGAAGACGTCACAGGTTCGCTGGTGTTTCTCGCCTCGCCCGAGAGCGACCACATGACCGGCCAGTGTCTGATGGCCGACCCGGGCTCGGTGATGAATTGAACCGCCTGTAAATTGAACGGTATGCCAAGCATGAGCACTTCCATTGCCCCCATTGAACTGATCGTCCCCTACATCATCGATGGCGGCACCGGCAAGCGCACGCGCCTGCTGGCGCGCTATCTTGAGAAACATTTGAATCGCCCGGTCAATGTAGTGAGCCGCACCGGCGCCGTGGCCGGCCACACCGCGATTGCCGCTGCCGCACCCGATGGCCTGACCCTCGGCATGATCACCGGCGAGATCGGCATGATGCACTGGCATGAAAATGTCACCGACCTGACGCCCCTTTCCTACACGCCGCTGGCGGCGCCTTACGTCGAAGCTGCTGCCGTGATCGTGCGCGCCAACGTGCCGTGGCGCACGCTCGACGACCTGCTCGCCGCGTTTCGCGCCGGGCCCCTGCGCGGCGCCGGTTCACCCGATTTTGGCGTCTGGAAATTCGCCCTGCTCGGTTTGTTGCGCGCGGCCGGCATCCCGCGCGACCGCCTGGTCTGGACCCCCACCATCAGCGGCGAAGAAGGCATCGCGAAGATGCTCGCTGGTGAAGTCGACGTCGCGCCGGTGCCGATGGTCGAAGCACCGGAGCTGATTTTCAACGGCACGATTCGCCCGCTTGCCACCATGGACGACCACCGCCACCCGCTGTTTCCGGATGCGCCCACGGTGAAACAAGCCAGCGGGCTCGACTGGTGCGTGGCCCACTGGCGCGGCCTGGTGGCGCCGGCCGGTCTGGCGCCGCAGTTGCGTGACCCGCTGATCGAGGCCTTGCGGCGCATTGCCGACGACGAGGATTTCACCGCTGAATGCCGCAGCAATGGCTACACCCTGGGCTGGCGCTTCGGAGACGACTTCGCCGCCTACATGCAGGAAGATGACGAACAGTTCGGGCACGTGATCCGTCCGGAAGCAGCGTTGTCATCTTGAACCGGAGAAATAAAACATGACTCAAGCCCTCGTTTCAAATCTGCGCAGCGTTGAAATCGGCGTGCCCGATGTGGCCGTTGCCGAGAAGTTCTACATCGACACCTGGTTGCTCAGCGTCGCAGCGCGCACCACCTCCACCGTCTATCTGCGTGGTACCGGCGCGGCGCACCACCTGCTGTCGCTCACGCAAACCGCGCAACCCGAATTGCTCGCGGTCACGCTCAACAGCGCCTCACGCAAGGAGGTCGATGCGCTGGCCCAATCAGTGCCCACGCATGGCGGAACGATTCTGCGTGCCCCCGGTGCGATCAGCGAACCCGGCGGCGGCTATGGCATCAGCTTCAAGGACCCGCAAGGCCGCATCATTCGCGCCATCTGCGAAGACGCGCGCCACGCCGACGCCAGCGTGGTCAAGGACCGCCCTGAGCGCCTCGCCCATGTGGTGATGAACAGTCACGACACTCCCGTGGCGCAAGTCTTTTACGAGCAGGCGCTCGGCTTCAAGCTGTCGGACCGCACCCGCATCATGGCCTTCATGCGCTGCAATACCGACCACCACCACATCGCGCTGGCCGATGCGGACAACGATTGCCTCAACCACATCGCCTTCATGATGCCCAACCTCGACGCCGTCATGCGCGGCGGGGGGCGCCTGAAAGACGCCGGCCATGCGATCCACTGGGGCCCGGGCCGCCATGGCCCCGGCAACAACCTGTTCAATTATTTTCTCGGGCCTTTCGATTTCGCGATTGAATACACCGCCGAAGTCTCGACGGTGGACGACAGCTACCGCACCGGCAAGCCGGAAGACTGGAAGTGGCCGCCCGGGCGCATCGACCATTGGGGTATCGGCACCGGCCCGAGCGCCGACCTCAAGGCCGCGCAACGCAAGATTCATTTCGCAACCGCGCTGAAAATCTAGGGGCATCCAGAGGCAAACGCGCCATCACGAGGAGACAAACCATGCATCATCAACGTAGATTGCTGCTGCGCGCCGGTGCGTTCGCACCGCTATCGGCGCTCGCCCCGCTGGGCGTGCTGCCCGATGCCCGCGCGCAGGCATCCGGCACCGCCGCCATCGTTTCCGGCTTCCCTGCTGGCGGCATGGGCGATGCGGTGTCGCGCCCCATGGTGGAGCGCCTGCGCGGCCGCTACGCCGCCAGCCTGATCGTCGATTCCAAAGTCGGTGCGGGCGGGCGCATCGCCGCCGAGTACGTCAAGCGGGCGGCGCCCGATGGCCTCACCATCCTGCAAATCCCCGGCTCGATCATGGTGCTGTACCCGCACATCTACAAGAAGCTGGCGTATGACCCGGTGACCGATTTCATTCCGGTCACCACCACCGCCAGCTACGCGGCCTCGTTTACCGCCGGCCCCGGCCTGCCGGCCGCGATTCGCTCGGTGGCCGACTTCATCACCTGGGCGCGCGCCAATCCGAAACAATCCAATTACGGCGTGCCGGCCGCCGGCTCGTCGCTGCATTTCGCCGGCATGATGCTGCAGCGTGCCGCCGGTATCGAGTTTGCCAGCGTGCCCTACAAGGGCGGCGCGCCGCTGTTGCAGGACCTCCTGGGCGGCCAGGTGCCGGTGAGCTTCAATGTCCTGGGCGAGGTACTGCCGCATGTCAAGGCCGGCCGGCTGCGCTCGCTCGCAGTGGCGACAGTGCAGCGCTCGCCCTTCCTGCCCGAGGTGCCGACCTTCGCCGAGCAGGGCTACAAAGACATCATCAGCCAGGAATGGCTGGGCTGGTTCGTGCCGGCGAAAACGCCGATGGACACGGTGCGGCGCCTCAATGCACTGGTGCGTGAAAGCCTGTCGGCGCCGGACCTGATCGAGGCCCTCGCCGCTCGGGGACTGCAGCCGATGCATCAGTCACCGGAGGAATTCGCCGAACTGTTCAAGGCCGATTACGAACGCTGGGGCCGCATCGCCAAGGCGACCGGCTTCACCGCAGAGGAATGAGTCGTGGCAGACTCGACTGAAGCACCCGCCATGAACAGCGCGCCAATCAACGGCGCACCAATCAACGGTGCGCAGGCGCTGGTGCGCGCCCTGCTGGCCGAGGGCGTCGAGCATGCGTTCGGCATCGTCGGCGGCAAGCTCGCGCCTTTGCTCAAAGCCATGGCCGCCGAGCCGCGCCTGCGCTTCACCGGGGTGCGCCATGAATCAAGCGCGCCGATGATGGCTGCCGCGATCAACGCCGGTACCGGGCGCGTCGCCCTGGCGCTCGGTGAAATGGGTCCCGGCTCGCTCAATCTCGCGGCCGGCATGGGCGGGGCGTTCAACAACAATCTTGCGCTGATCGCCATCACCACCAACCAGCATCGCGCTGCGGCCTATCCGAACAGCGGCATGTTCATGGACCTCGACACGCTGGCGCTGATGCGGCCGGTGAGCAAATGGAATGCCGTCGTGCACGACCCGCGCCGCATTCCCGAACTGGTACGGCGCGCGTTTCGCGAGGCCTTGTCGGGGCGCCCGGGCCCCGTGCATCTCGACGTGCCGCAGGATGTGTTGCAGGCCCCTTGCGAATTCTCCGCCGGTGAATTCGACATCGCCCCCGTGCGCTATCGCGTGACGGTGGGGCCGCGTCCCGCAGCGCAGGCCCTGGCTGCTGCGTGTGCCTTGCTGCGCACGGCGCAACGTCCGCTGATCGTGGCCGGTGGCGGCGTCATCGCCAGCGGTGGTGTTGCCGGCGGCGCGGCAGAGGCGGTGCGCACACTCGCCGCCCGCCTCGGCGCACCGGTGGTGCCCACGCAAATGGCGCTCGGCGTAGTCGGCGACGCCAGCCCGCACTTCATCGGCCATGGCGGGCTGATCGCCGGGCCGCCGGTGTGGCAGGCGTTCGAGCAGGCCGATGTGGTGCTCTCTATCGGTTGCCGCCACTCCTCCTGGACGTGGGACGAGCGCGGGCCGCTGACGCGGCGCAGCCATCGCGTCATCAACATCAATATCGATCCCTCCGCCCTCGGCGCGCCGGTATTGCACGAAGTGGCCTTGCAGGCCGATGCCATGGCGGCCGTCGCTGATCTGCTCGCAGGCCTTGGCACCGAGCCGTTAACGAATGTCGATACAAGCTGGTTGCCGGGGCTGCGCGCGCAGCGCGATGCCTATCGCGAAAAGCTCGTCGCGATGGCGCACGAGCCGAATGAAGTCATGCATCCGGCGGCGCTGGCATTGGCTATCGGCGCAGCCCTGCCCGCCGGCGCGCTGGCGGTGTTCGACGGTGGCCACACCACGTTCTGGAGCAACGACCTGACGCCGGTGGACTTTGTGCGCACGCGCTTTCATGAGCCGGGCATGAGCCATCTGGGTTTCGGCCTGCCGCATGCGATGGCGCTGCAACTGGCGCATCCCGGCCGGCCGGTGTTCAACCTCACAGGAGACGGCTCGTTCGGTTTCACCATGAACGAGCTCGACAGCGCGCGCCGCCATGCGCTGCCGGTCGTCACCCTCATTCACAACAACGAATCCTGGGGGATCATCCGCGCCGGCCAGCGCAACCAGGGCGGGTTCGAACTGGGCACCAGCCTCGCCGGCAGCGACTACGCGGCGATCGCACGCGGTTTTGGCTGCCACGGCGAAACCCTGACCCGGGCGGACGAGGTGGCCGGCGCCATCGGCCGCGCGCTCGCATCCGGCAAACCGGCGGTGCTCGATTGCAAAACGCGTTTCGTGCCGCATCCCTGCATGCCCGGCTTCGGCAGCATGAATCGCTTCGGCTTTGATGCACTGACCCGTGCATGAGTATGCGTGCGGCGTTTGATGTCGCCATAGCCGGATTCGGCCCGGCCGGCGCGACAGCGGCCTGTCTGCTCGGTGCGCAGGGTTTGACGGTGCTCGTGGTCGATCGCGCAACCACTGTGTACGACAAGCCGCGCGCCTTCGCGCTGGATCACGAAATCATGCGCGTGTTCCAGAACCTCGGCCTGGCCGACGCGATCAAACCGCACCTCGCGCCGTTCACCGCATCCGAACACTATGGCGTCGACGGCCAGTTGATCCGCCGCCTCACCATGATCGACCCGCCGTATCCGCAGGGCTGGACGCCGTCGATGGTGTTCCGCCAGCCGCCGCTCGAAGCGGCGCTGCGCGAGAAAGTGCGCGCGACGGCGGGCGTCACCGTCTCACTCGGTGAGGAACTGGTGGCGTTCTCGCAGGATGACGACAAGGTCACGCTCTCGCTGAAGCGCGACGACACCACACGCAACGTCACCGCGAAAACCCTGATCGGTTGCGACGGCGCGTCGAGCACCGTGCGCCGCCTCCTCAACATCGAACACGAAGACCTCGACTTCGACGAACCCTGGCTGGTGGTCGATGTCGGTGTCAACGAGAAAGGCGCGGCGAAGTTGCCGAAGACCAGCGCGCAGTTTTGCGAACCTGCGCGCCCGGCCACCTTCCTGATCGGCGTCGGCGAGCATCGCCGCTGGGAGATCATGCTGCTGCCGGACGAGACGCCGCAGCAGTTCGAGAGCGATGCCGCCGTGTGGAAACTGTTGTCGCGCTGGATTACGCCGGAAGACGGCACCCTGTGGCGGCGTGCCAGTTACCGCTTTCACGCCCTGGTGGCGCGCCGCTGGCGCGACGGGCGCGTATTCCTCGCCGGGGACGCCGCGCACCAGCAGCCGCCCTTCCTCGGGCAGGGCATGTGCCAGGGGATTCGCGATGTTGCCAACCTGTCATGGAAACTTGCCGCCGTGCTGCAAGGCCGCGCGAGTGATGCGTTGCTCGACACTTATGGCGTCGAACGCAGCGCCCACGTGAAGCGCCTTACCACCACCATCAAGCACATCGGTCACACGATTTGCGAACGTGACGAAGCCAAGGCGCGCAAGCGCGATGCGGATCTGCTCGCACAGGCCGGTGGCGTGGTGAAAAGCGTGCCGCGCCAGGACCTGATCCCGCCGCTGGAGAATGGGCTGTTGTCGCCGGTGCCGCATGGGGCCAATGGCACCTTGTTCCCGCAACCGCGCGTCCAGCGGCAGGGCAGGAGCGCGCTGCTCGATGATGTCGCCGGTGCCGGCGCGCGCCTGATACTGGCCGCCGGGTTCGCTGTGGACCGCATCACCTGCACTGCTGCGCTCAAACAATGCGGCGCCCGCGTCGTGCCATTCGGCCCCGATGGGTTCGAAGAAGAAGAGGGCATCGTGGCTGCGTGGTTTGCGAAACACGGCGCCAGCGCTGCCTTGGTACGCCCGGACCACTACGTGTATGGCGTCGCTTCCACTCCCGAAGAAATTCAATCGCTCGCGGCGTCGTATCAGGCCGCGTGCACGGCGTAAAGTCTCACCCTCAAAGGAGAACACCATGAAAAAAATATTCGCTGTCCTGATCGCCGCGGCTGCGCTGCTTCCCATGCACGGCGTCCACGCGCAAGCCTGGCCCAACAAGCCGGTCAAATGGGTGCTCTCGCAACCAGCCGGCTCCGGCCCGGACGTCATGGCGCGTTATGTCGGCGAGCAACTCGCCAAGGCCATTGGACAGCCGGTGGTGATCGAGAACCGCCCCGGCGGGCAAAACGTGATCGGCGCACAGGCGGTGGCCAAGGCCGCGCCGGATGGCTACACGTTTTACTACGGCACCACGGCAGCGATAGTCACCAACGTCTACACATTTAAAAATCTGCCGTACGACCCGAAGAAGGAATTCATGCCGGTAGCGATGATCGGCAAGAGTCCCTTCCTGATTGCCGCCAGTCCGTCGGCGAATGTGAAGACACTGGCCGAAGCACTGGCGCTCGCCAAGGCGCAACCCGACAAGGTGTCGATCGGCACTGAAGGCCCGAAGACCTTCTCCGGCATGCTCGCCGACATGGTCGCATCGCTCGCTGGCGTGAAGCTCACCCAAGTGCCGTATCAAAAATCGCCCGAAGCGATTCAGGACGCCATCGGCGGGCGCATCCAGTTGCTGTGCCTGCCCACCGCAGCGCTGCTGCCGCAAATCAAGGCCGGCCGCCTGGTCGCGCTGGCAGTCAGTTCGTCCCAGCGCGCCACCAGTTTGCCCGATACCCCGGTGATCGCCGACACCTATGCCGGCTTTGAATACACCGGCTGGCACGCGCTGTTTGCCCCGGCCGGCACGCCGCCTGAGGTGGTGACGCGCGTCAACCGTGAACTCGAACGCATCCTGCGCACGCCCGAAGTCGTCGAGCGCATGCTCATGCTAGGTCTCAATGCGGAAGCGAGCAGCAGTCCGCAGGTGCTGGGTACGTTTGTCAACGCCGAGTTTGAGCGCTGGGCGAAGATCGTGAAGAGCTTGAATATTCAAGCGGAGTGATGCGAGCCCTGGCACCGGGGTATGCAGATGCCATAGTGCCGGTGGCTTGAAACCCTTGGTGTGCAAGGCTCTCAGGCCGATGTGCCCGGAGAGCGCCGATCCATGCGCCTCACAGGGCGATGCAGCACGCCCTTACTTGCTGTCCGCGCGCGGCAGATAAGCTGTGCCTTCGACTTCAATCAACACTGCATCTGACGGCAGCACGCGCGAGATTTCAACTACGGTCGAGACCGGCGGCTCGCCAGGGTAGAACAATTTGCGCACACGGTTGTAGTGCGGGTAATGGCGCAGGTCGCGAAAATATTGCACCAGCTTGAACACGTCGGCCATGGTGCCGCCTTCTTCCTCGATCAGCATCTTGATGCGGTTGAGCACAAACCAGCTTTGCGTCAGCGCCGGGGCTTCAACAATATCGACCGACAGCTCACCCGTTTCGCCGAGCACCTTGCGGGCATCAGCCGGCACATCGGCATAGCGCGAAATCACATTGCCCGATTGCGGATCGACTGCGATCACACCCGACATGAAAACGAAATCGCCAACGCGCTTTTTGGCAGCGTAGCGGGCCAGCGGTTGTCCTGTGCTCATGATTATTCCTTTTGGTGATGATTGATGCGGTGTGCTGCCTGGGAGGGTTGATGCAAATAGGGGGTGCCCTTGACGATTTTCAGCGCCATCAATGTGGTGTGGTCAATGTGGTGTGGTAATAGGCGCACTCCTTGCCGTCCGTGCCTGTGCCATCCTGCACCACACCCTCACGCATAAGGCTCGGGGCCGTCAATCAGCGTGTCCGGCGGCACCAGCGCAATTTCTGCGAGCACCACCGCGAAC
>JANNCZ010000287.1:0-5270 GCA_031387185.1 Burkholderiales bacterium | reverse complement strand
CCACGCGCCTTATGCCGACGTGCTGCTGGTCTACGTGCGCTTCGGCCCTGGCGTCGGCGGCATCGGCTCGGTGCTGCTCGACACCAAGCAGGCAGGCGTGCGCTTCGGCCAGCGCTCATCTTTCATGTCCGGTGAGGAATGGGCGCAGATTTATTTCGAGAACGCCGCTGTCGCGCCCGACATGGTGGTACTCAAGGAAGGCGGCTTCAAAAAGCAAATTGCCGGCTTCAACGTCGAGCGCCTTGGCAACACCGCACGTTCACTCGCGCTCGGCCGCTATGCCTTTGAGGAAGCGCGCCAATGGGCGCTGCAACGCAAACAGTTCGGCAAGTTGCTGTGCGAATTCCAGGGCCTGCAATGGAAATTTGCGGACATGAAAATGAAACTGGACGCCGGGCAGTTGCTGCTCTACCGCGCCGCGAGTAACGCCGACAGCGGCTTCCCCTCGCCGGAAGAAACCTCGATTGCCAAAGCGTTTTGCAACCAGGCCGGCTTTGACATCGCCAACGAGGCGATTCAGGTCATGGGTGGCTTGGGCTACAGCCAGGAGTCGCTGGTCGAATACTGCATGCGCCGCTGCCGCGGCTGGATGATCGCCGGTGGGTCGATCGAGATTCTCAAAAACCGGATTGCCGAAGGCGTGTTTGAGAGGACCTTTTCGCAGCGGCCGTAATGCAGTGATGCGCGACCCATATCAAACTACCGGTTTGTGCATTCGCCTCCACAACAACCCCGCACTCGCAAGGTCAACCACACGAGGTGCGTGATATTCTGACCATATGAGACCAGTCCTTGATCCTCTGATTTCCGAATTCGACACTGACCAAGCGGCGACGGATTACGACCGCTGGTTCCGCGCCAAAGTTCAGGAAGCCATCGATAGCAAAACGCCGCGCGTTCCGCACGATGAAGCGGTAGCGTTGGTGCGCGCAATGCTGGATCAGCGAAGGAAAGAGCGTTCTGGGCGTTCAGTGGGTACATGAAGCCGCTGGTGATCTCGCCGAGATCATCAGTTATATCGACGAACGCAATCCAGTCGCTGCCAGTCAACTTCTCGATGACATTTTGCAGACGGTGGAACGCTTGCCTGGCATGCCATTTTTGTTCCGGCCGGGCAGGGTACCCGGCACCCGCGAAGTGGTGATCCGCCCCAACTATCTGGTGGTCTACAAGGTCGGCGAGAGCGTGATGGAAGTGCTGCGCGTACTCCATGCACGGCGGCAATACCCCTGACGCGGACATTGTGACGCGAAGGCGCTTCCGTAATACCAATCCATCACATCACTGTCAGACCGGCTCAAGCGCGACCGCAGTGCAGTCACGCGCGATGTCGGCGAATTGGAGCGCGCCGGACTGCTCAAGACAGAGATGCAGATTCTGCCCGGCCACGGACGGAAGAAAAATGTGCGGTTGGCAGCACGCTGGTTCAATCTCGAAGCGCGGCTGGCTTGATCAGGAAATGGCCTGCCAAATTTTGTAGCCGCCACACCCTACAGCAGCATTCCGCCTTGCGGTTGCAAGCCCAACGCGCTCTGCCCATACGCAGCCGCATGCACATCCCAAGTCAGCGCGATGTGTGCCGACGCCGCGTGAATGTCACGAAACTGCCGCTGCAGCGGCGCGGTTTGCAACAGACCTGCCGCACCGGCCGCAGGCATCAGCGTATCGATGGCGCGCACCGCCAACTGCGTGGCGAACGCGACATTGCGTTTCCAGCGCAGTTTGGTTTCCATGCCGGGGAACTGGCCGGCCTCGGTAGCCGCTTCCAGCTCGCGCCAGTCACGGCGCAACACGGTTTCGGCGAATTCGACACAGGCCGCTGCTTCGGCAATGCGCGCTTGCACCGGCCCCAATTCGGCCACGCGCACACCCGTGTAGGTGCCGGCACGCTGCCGCATGCCCGCAGTGAATTGCTCCACCGCCGCAATCGCCGCGCCAAGCGGCACGATCGAGAGTACATAGGCAAACGCGGCGAAGGCCGGCATCTGGAACAAACGGTTTGCATAGACCTTGGCGCCGGGAACGTTTTGCCCGGCGGCGAACACCTCGGCCGACAGGCTGCGGTGCGTGGGCACGAACGCATCCTTGATCTCGACGTTGTGGCTGCCGGTGCCGGTGAGGCCGAAGGCATTCCAGTCATCAAGGCTCTTGAAATCCGCCTGCGGCACGAGGAAAAAGCGCCGCTCTGGCGCATCACCCGCCTGTGCGGTCATGCCGCCGACCAGCATCCAGGTGGACGCACTGACACCGCTGGCAAACGGCCATTTGCCTGACAACTGGTAGCCACCTTCGACCGGCGTCGCCTTGCCGCACGGGAAGGCAAGACCGGTGGCGGCAAGGGCGTTCGGGTCTTGATCCCAAACGTCATGCTGCGCCTGCAATTCAAACTGGCCGATGTTCCACGAGTGCGAGGCGAGATTGGAATAGACCCATGCGGTAGACGGGCAGCTCTTGCACAGTTCGAGCACCACGTTCATCGCGGCGTCCAGCCCCAGCTCCGAGCCGCCAAAGCGCGCCGGCTGCATCAGGCGCATCAGGCCCGCAGCGTGCAGGTCGGCAATCGTCGCATCGGGCACACGGCGCAGACCCTCGCACTCGAGCGCGCGCTCGGCCAGGCGTGGCGCCAGCGCAGCGGCGGCGCTGCGCGCTTCTTCGGCGCTGAGGCGCTTGGGCTGCGGCGCTGCGGGTTTGCGGATCGGAATGGCGCTCATGGTCATGCTCCTCAAGGGGCTCCCGAAGCGGGGCGGCTTGTTTATCGATTGAACATTTATCAGATGAAAAGTGTAGCACCCGCGATCTGGCAAGGACGGATCAGCGAGCCGCAGGTCGGGGAGCGACTGCGGGCAGCACAAGTTTTGCAATCACCGCCGTACCCGACTTGTCCGGAATCAAAATGATGCGTTCAGGTTTGCCGCGCAAGAACTCATCGACTGCATGGGTCACCCCCGGCCAAAGCCCGCTGCCATAGTCGTGCATGATCAGCAGACCGCCCGGTGACAGGCGCGGGTAAAAGAATTCGAGACCGGCGCGCATCGGTTCTTCCAGATCGCAATCGAGATGCACAAGGGCAAAACGGCTATCCGCAGGCACGGCAGCCGCCGTGTCGGGAAAGCGCCCTTCCACAAAATGCAGTAGCGGTGACTCTCCCAAAAACGCACGTACTGCGGCAAGACTGGTGTCGCCAAAATCGTGCCGCTTGACCTCACGCAGGGTTTCGCTTGCCGCGTCCGCATCGGCAAAACCGGCAAAGGTGTCAAACAACCACATGCGCCGCTCAGGTGCGAGCAAATGCAGTACCTTGGCCGAACAACCCTTGTAGACACCGAGTTCGGCGAAATCACCCTGCACCGCCTCGCGTTCGAGGCGGATGACATTTTCGTGGAGGAAGTAGAGCCGCGACAGATCGCCCCAATTGTTTTCCTCCATGCCATGTACCCAGGCGTCCAGCAACGCCGTGGCGTCGCGAAAACGCCCCGACCCGGTCTCGAAGTCAGGCCGAAACTGTACGTGGAAGGGGCGGCCCGGACGGTTCCACAGCGGCAGCCGGCGCAGCACGAACTTGTGGAATTTCTTCGCCAGTTTGCGTGCAAGCCAGCCGGTGGCCGGAGTAGCGAAATGCATGGGGACCTGCGCTTTGAATCGATGAGCCAGCCGTCGAATATAGCGGAATGCGCCAGCGAGCGCTTCGCGCATCGACTGGCGGGGGACGCATACAATCTCTTCGCGTCTCAGGCACGCCGATCAACCGCCATTTTTCGATACCAGGGAGTCTCTCCATATGCCCGGCACAGTCAATGCAACATCTGCTACCCCGCGCGTCAAGTCACCAAGCGCCGCCGTCAAAGCGCGCGCGCGCGGCTTTTCCGTCAGCCGCGCCGCTGACGGCGGCTTCAAGCAGCGCGGTCTGCGCGCGTACTTTGAATATCGCGACCTCGGCATCATAAAAGCCTCGCAGGGTCGCGTGGTCGCCCACGTGATTCGCGCACGTCCGGAGAAAGCACCGCATGGCGCGTGGCATAGCCACTCATGCAATTTGCAATTTGTTTATGTGCTCAAGGGCTGGTTGCGCTTTGAATACGATGGCGTCGGCGAATTTTTGATGAAGGCCGGTGACTGCTTTGTCCAGCCGCCCAACATCGTGCATCGCGAAATTGCGCATTCCAAAAACATGGAACTGATCGAGATCGTGGCGCCGGCCGATTTTGGCACCCGCAACGAGAAGGAAGCCAACGAGGCGATGGCTCTGCGCATGGCCGCGAAGAAGCCGGTGGCGAAAAACGCGGCGGGGCGCGCGGTGAAGCCTGCGAAAAAAGCACGCTGAGTCCCTCATAGGTGCGCGAACCGGGCGCTGACACGCAAATGCTGCCCGCGCCGCCCCGGATCAGTCCAAGCCGGCCCGAGTCGATCCTCTGAAACCCTTGGTGGATGCCGGTTGCAGCGCCACACCGGCCTGAAAACGTTGGTGTGTGCGGCTCTCATTGAATAACATTTTTGAATTTTCAAGACATGACGACTGTGGACGAAGCAGCCTTGAAAAACGCTGCAACCCGAGCTGCAACACGCTGGCTCACGGCGTTTGAGGCGGCACTTGCTGCGGCAGACGCACCGGGCAACGCGGCCCTCGAAGCCCTGTTGCAGCCCGACTCGCATTGGCGTGACCTGGTGGCAATGTCATGGCAAGTGGAGACCACGAGCGGTGCGGCCAAGGTAGCGTCAGCGCTCAAGCAGCGCCACAGCCAAGCAGGCGCGCACGGCTTCACACTCGACCTGACGCGCACACCACCACGCCACGTCACGCGCGCAGGCAGTCCCGCCATCGAAGCCTTCTTCCGTTTCGAGACGCGGCAACTGCGCGCGCATGGCCTGCTGCGTCTCAACCCGGTGGCTGACGCGAATGGCATGCACCAGGCCTGGACCCTGTTCACCGCGGCTGACGAGATCAAGGGCTTTGAAGAAATCACCGGCCACCACCGCCCGCGCGGAGAATCCTGGTCACGCGATTTTCGCGGGCCGAACTGGCTAGACCGGCGCGTTGCTTCAGTTGCGTACGAGGACCGTGACCCTGACGTGCTCATTGTCGGCGGTGGGCACGCGGGTCTCTCGATCGCCGCACGCCTGCGCCACCTCAATGTCGACACCCTCATCGTCGACCGCGAAGCCCGCATCGGCGATAACTGGCGCACACGCTATCACGCCCTCACTCTGCACAACCAGGTGCAGGTCAACCACCTGCCCTACATGCCGTTTCCGGCAAGCTGGCCCACCTACAT
>JANNCZ010000209.1:0-1501 GCA_031387185.1 Burkholderiales bacterium | reverse complement strand
AGCGTTATTTGTTTTTCGAAAAACAAATAACGCTGAACCCCTATGGCATCAATTAAGCAAACAAACAGCAGCCGATTCGTTGCGACGATGGCATTTTCTGTCACCCGGCCTTTCTCGTGCCGGGCGCGCGACCTCAATTCATATCGAGCGCTTCCGCGGCATCATAGTTGGCGGCATTGTGAGCATTGTTTTCCACTTCGGCATATTCAAGGTAAGAATAAACGCCGAGTGGATAGTCACGCGCACTGCGGTACTTGCCATCATCGCGATCCTGATCTTCTGCCGACTGATCCGGCACGCTGGGAACGCTGGGTAGTTTCGGCGAGGCTGCTTTACGCAAAAGGTGATTGTCGACGATGTACATTTGTTTCCCCATGAAGGGCAGATACGACGGTGTATCCATTGGAGATGATGATGCCATCGCGTTTCAACCGCGATCAGACAATAGCGGCTTGTGCGGTAGGTGTTTCCCTACGTTTGCGCCGAATTTTGTGAGGAGCGTTTGTTTTCAGGATTACGAGCCATTCCTCGCTGCACGCTTTTTTTCACAACTTGATCGGAATTGACACGACTCCAATCGCCTACATGCGCATGGGCGTGCCGCCGACAGACGAAATGGGCAGGTGATGCTGAAATGACGTGCGACGCTTGGTGTTCATCTGTGAACGCGCGACGCATTTCTCCATACGAGGTGAGACCATGAATCAGATTGCCAAACACAGTAAAAACGGTGTGCTTCGGCTATGCCTGCTTGCTGCCGCCTGTGTTGCTGCCCATGCCGCCAACGCGACCGAGGCGCAATCGCTGGAAAGGGGTGCCGCGGCCGATGTCACACCACAGCAGAGGTACCAGTCCGCCATTCGTGAAGCCGGCGGCGCATACAAGGAGTGGTTGCGCGAGTGCATGCCACTGTCCGCCGCAGACCAGAGGGTGTGCAGGCAGGACGCCAAGGCGAGCTACGATGCCGATATGGCGGCCGCGAAGCGGATATTGCAGTAGCACCGAGCCGTCGCGTGGGCGCAGCGGGCGATTGCCTTGCCGCCGTAGAATGCGCAGTTCGACGTCGCATGACAGCCATGTACATTTGCGTCACTTGATAGTTCGCCCTCGACTGACATATTCCGCCGAGCAAGTACGATGCATCGCGAGCCGAATTCGCCGGCAAGAACTCGACCACTATTTCATCGTTAGACTGGTCGTCAAAACCGCCAGAAAAATTTCGCGAAGGAACACGATCAGCGAACCGACGAACGAGAGCATCGCAAACACGAACAGCATGCCCACCATCTGCGCGTGATTGATTGACATTAACGCATCAATGAATGCGACGATAATGCGCCCTCTAAAGAGGTCGGCGTTATTTGTTTTCAACACAATTCACGCTGACCCCCAGTGTTACCAAGCCCATTTCTGTCCTGACGCAAAGTTCCACTTTTAGTGGCAGCATGCCTTCAATCACCTGGTGTACCATCCGAAGGCCGCCTGCAGTCAACCTGAGTCC
>JANNCZ010000143.1:0-3387 GCA_031387185.1 Burkholderiales bacterium | reverse complement strand
GGCGCGCGACGTAACGCTGCTCGCGGTAATGGGCTGCGTGCAACTGGGCATGGGCTGCTGGCTGATGACGCTCGCCGTGCCGCATTTGCGCGCGGCGGAGTTGGGACTGCTCGCCCTCACCGAGACAATTCTGGCGCCCTTGTGGGTGTGGCTGGGCGCAGGTGAAGCGCCAGGCAGGGCGGCGCTGATGGGCGGCGCATTGATCGTTGGCGCGCTGGCGGTGAATGGCTGGGTGACGTTACATTCAGAGCGCAGCGGGCCGTAGCTTGTGCCTGCAAGACTTGATTGAAGCGGCGTCACGTGTCCGGATTTCGCCTCCTCAACATCGCTGAAACCAGCCCCCACCAACGCTTTGGGCCGCATGCCCCAATGCGCACATGGTCGAGAAGATTGCCCCTTTAAGCAGCGGCAATGCGCCGCACAAACGCTGCGCCGGTTTCCCTGGTACCCAACTTGCCGCCCACATCCTTGGTCGCTTCATGCGCCGCCACAGCGTGGACTGTAGCCTCTTCCATCGCGCGCGCCGCTTGATTGAACGCCGGCAAATTTTTGCGGCGTCCGTGCCAGTCGAGCAACAAGGCGGTCGAGAGAATCAATGAAAACGGGTTGGCGATGTCTTTGCCTGCAATGTCCGGCGCGGAGCCGTGCGCGGCTTGCGCCATGGCGTGCTGGTCGCCTGCGTTGACCGAGCCACCGAGGCCCAAGCTGCCGGACAACTCAGCCGTGAGGTCAGAGAGGATGTCCCCAAACATGTTGGTGGTGACGATAACGTCGTATTTTTCCGGCGCGCGCACGACATGGGCCATCATGGCGTCGACAATGACTTCGTCGATGGCGACCTCGGGGTAGCTTTTGCCAACTGCGCGCGAAACATCGAGGAACATGCCGTCGCCGAGCTTGAGCACGTTAGCCTTGTGCACCAGAGTGACTTTTTTGCGGCGGCGCATGGCGAGCTCGAAGCCGGCGCGGGCGATGCGCTCGCAGCACTGGCGCGTGATGCGCCGCAGCGACACCACCACATCGGGCGTGACCAGCATTTCGCTGCTGCCCTGCGCGAGATTGCGATCGGCGTAGAAGCCTTCGGTATTTTCACGCACCACGACGAGGTCGAACGCATTGACGCGCGTGGGCACGCCGGGGTAGGTGCGCGCCGGACGGATGTTGGCATAGAGGTCGAGCGATTTGCGGAAGAACATCGATGGGTTGATCTGGCCTTCGCCCTTGTAGACGTAGGTGTCGGTGGGGCCGAGCAAGAGGCCATCGGCGGCGTTGACCTTTTCGATCAGCGCGGGCGTGATGGTGGTGCCGTTGCGCTTGAAGCCTTCGAGGCCGGTCAGATCATGATCGAGAGTAATACCAAGACTGAATTTGTTCGAGACCGCTTCGAGGATGGAGACGGTGGCTGCGGTGATTTCCGGGCCGATGCCGTCACCGGGGAGAACAACGATGCGCATGATCTGACTTTCAGGTGGACTGCTTGATTCGATTGACGGCGGCGATATTGCCACTGCGCCTGCATGAAGCCGGCGGCGGCCGCAATGTCACTCTGGCTTGATGCCGATCTGCTTGACCAGACCGGCGTACTTGGCGCTCTCGCGCTTGACGAAATCAGCGAATTCATCGGGCGCTACCGGGCGCACGATGGCGCCGAGGTCTTCGATCTTTTGTTTGGCGGCGGGCTCGGCAAGCACCTTGTTGATTTCGCGATTGAGAAGCGCAGTAACCTCGGCCGAGGTGGCTGCGGGCGCGAACACGCCACCCCACAGGCCGAACTGAAAGCCGGGAATCGATTCAGCCACTGTGGGCGTGTTGGGTAACGCGGCCATGCGCGCGCTGCTGGAGACGGCGATGGCTTTGAGTTTGCCCGCCTTGATGTGGCCAAAAGTCGCGCCGGCACTGGAGAAGAAAAAGGACACGTGGCCACCGAGCACGTCGGTAAGCGCAGGGCCGGCGCCTTTGTAGGGTGCGTGCGTCATCTCCACTTTGAGTGCGCCGATCATGGCTTCAGCGGCGAGATGTCCCGGCGTTGCCGTGCCGGAGGACGCGTAGCTGGTGACGTTGCCCTTGCCCGCAAACTGCGCAATCTCGCGCACCGTGGCGAACGGCGCAGTGGGCGGCGCGACCAGGGCCAGCGGCGAGTCACCCACCAGCGCGACCGCTTTGAAATCCTTTACCGGGTCGTAGCCCGCGTCCTTCATCACGGCGGTGTTGATTGCCATTTCACCGGTCTGGCCGAGCAGCAGGGTGTAGCCGTCCGGGTTGGCTTTGGCCACGAACTTGGTGGCAATCGCGCCGGTGGCACCGGGCTTGTTCTCGACCAGCACTGGCTGCTTGAGCGAGACGGTGAGGCGTTCGGCGATGGTGCGTGCCAGAGCGTCACCGAGACCGCCGGGCGCGTAGGCTACGACGAGCGTGACCGGCCTGGCCGGGTAGAACTGCGCGAGCGCAGCCGCGGAGACAGAAAAAAGCGCAGCGAGTCTGAGCGGCGCAATGAATAGTTGGATAGCAAAGCGCTTCATCGGGATTCCTTGTCAGAATGAATCAAGCAATGCCTCCGAGAGGCTCTGCCACCAACGATTTTCACAGCGATGCCGCGAACGGGCGCTTCCACCAAGGGTTTGGCGGCGATGCCCTGGCGGATTCTTACGCAGTCGGCAGCTTGTAATCCTTGAACTGCTCGCGCAACCTGGTCTTGAGCATCTTGCCGGTGGCGCCGAGCGGGATCGCCTCGGCAAAGGCCACGTCATCCGGCAGCCACCATTTGGCAATCTTGCCGTCGAAGAATTTGAGCAACTCCTCACGCGTGACTTCGGCACCGGGCTTTTTCACCACCACCAGCAGCGGCCGCTCGTCCCACTTTGGATGCGCGATGCCGATCACTGCGGCCTGCGCCACCGCCGGATGGGCGACCGCGATGTTCTCCAGATCAATCGAGCTGATCCACTCGCCGCCTGACTTGATCACGTCCTTGCTGCGGTCGGTGATCTGCACGTAGCCATCGGGGGTGATGGTGGCCACATCGCCGGTGGGGAACCAGCCGTCTTTCAACGGGTCGCCGCCATCGCCTTTGAAGTAACCGCGAATCACCGAGTAGCCCTTGACCAGCAAGTCGCCAAAGGCTTTGCCGTCCCACGGCAACTCTTCGCCGGCGTCGTTGACGATTTTCATGTCGACGCCATACACCGCGCGCCCGGCTGTGACTTCAATCGCGAATTGGTCCGCGGCAGGCAGGTTCGCGTGTTTGTACTTGAGATTGCACACCGTGCCGATCGGTGACATCTCGGTCATGCCCCAGGCATGCAGCACTTTGACGCCGTACTCATCCTGAAACGTTTTGATCATCGCCGGCGGACAGGACGAGCCACCGATCACCGTGCGTTTCAAAGT
>JANNCZ010000048.1:0-2776 GCA_031387185.1 Burkholderiales bacterium | reverse complement strand
TGCGCCTGCGACTAACAAAGCGTCATGACCCCTGTCGCACTCCACGCCACTGACTCCAGCTACCCGCCCCGTTTGCGCGAGCGCCCCAGCCGCTTCGGAAAATGCTTCGCATTGCCGGAGATCACCGGACATTCCCCGGCCAGCGCGGTGGCGAGGAAGGGCCAGTCGCCGGGGTCGGGCAATTTCAATGCGGTCAGATACGGCGTGATGCGCACCCACTGGGCCTGCGCCCCGAGGAGCGCAATCAGTTCATCCACGTCGCGCGGCGGCAGGGCAAGCCGGGGCCGGTGCAGCACGTCCACATACTCTTCGATGATCTCTGCGCACACCACCGGTTGCAACACACCTTGGCGAATCGCACGCGCAACCGCGCCGGGCGGGCCGCTTGGTGTCAGCAACGCCGACATCATAATGTTGGTGTCAACGACGGCGCGGCTTGGCTGGTTTGGGCGGGTTGACATGGGCGGCCCGGCGTTCCTTGCGCGATGCGGCGATCTCGGCTTCGATTTCTTTCTCGGTGATGCGATCCAGGCCGCGCTCCTTTACATGGGCATGGATACGGTCAAGCACCGCGCCGAACCGCGCAGCGCGATGCACCCGCAAGGCTTCCTCCACCTCGTTCGGTTCGGTATGCAGCAGCAACGCGAACGGCTTGCCGTTGCGCGTGACGACGATTTCCTCGCCGGCTTCGATGCGCTCCCAAATCTTGCCCGATTCAGCGCGCAATTCACGCACGGTCACATAATCCATAGTCAACCCCGGTCATCAAATGTGTACGCAATTGTAGACCGTATTGCAGGCCATGCGGGGTTGCACCGGGGCTGGCACGGCGTCGCCGCCCTTGGCAGGCAGTCCAGCAAACCATTCAACCCGGCTCGCCGATGAACGAGTATTCATCGTTGGATCAGACAGAGGCTGCGGCACTCCAACCAGACCTTCCCCTTGACGCCCCGCCCCTGCCGCCCGGTGCGCCGCTGCCGCCCGCGCGCATGGTCAACGAATACACCTACTGCCCGCGCCTGGCCTATCTGGAATGGGTGCAGGGCGAGTGGGCCGAATCGGCCGGCACCGTTGAGGGCAAGCACATGCACAAGCGCGTTGACAAGGCCTCGGGTAAGGCTCTCCCTGGCGCTAGGTGTTTGCCCGGCCTCATTTAACCTTCACTAGTGGACGTGCTAGCCTCTCCAGGAGCCGATCTACAAGGACAAGCCGCCAAGAGCGTTATCCACCAAGGGTTTCAGCGGTATGCCGATAACAAATCGGCAGAGGTGCCTCCGAGTGTGAGGTGCGATCTGGGGATGAGTGGGCCGTAAATCCGAACGTCCATGTCACCTGTTCAGTTCAAACAAATACGGCGGCCGACACGCCAAAGCGTTGCGCAAATTTGCCGGCAAGCTGTTTGCTGATGTCACGCTTGCCGGAAAGAATGGCGCTGATCATTCCCTGTCCCGCGATGTCCGCCAAATCTGCCTGCTTGAGTCCGTGCTGATCCATCAAGAATGCCAGCGCATCACGCGGCGAACCCGCAGGCATGGGGTGTACTCGCGCTTCATAACTCTCGATCAGCTCGCCAAGCGCTTCGACCAGACCTGCCAGCGGGTGGCGCTCGTTGGCTCCGCCCGCGTCGAGCAACTGCTCCAGCGAGGCAACTGCCTTGCGGTAATCAGTCTCACTGGTGATCGCCTTCAAGGGCACGAGCTTCGACAGCGCCTTGTAGCAGCTGGTGACTGCGTCAATATCCAAAGCACCCATCATGACCCCCGTTTGTCATACTCGGCATGCGTCATCACCGAGCGAACATACAACGTTTGCGTGTTGAAGTGGATTGCGGCGAGCAGGCGGTAGTTGTTTCCCGCAATGTTGAACACGAACAGGTCTCCCACCTTGTCCACCGAATTGAACGCCTGTTTGAGTGCCGCGAAGTTGTGGAATGTGCCTGTTTCAATCACCCGCCTCCAACCCTGCAAGGATGCAGTGGCCGGTGGATGAATTGCCGCAAATTCGCGCAGGGATTTATTGCTGATCAGGCGCATGGACACACAATATCGCATTTTGCGATATTTGACAACTGGCAAGACTTTTCAACGAGAGATCGCGCTGACGCGATTTCCCAGGAGCAAGGTCGCAGCTATCCGCTCAATGCAGTACCGGCCGCGCAGCCTCCGCCGCAGACGGTACCAGCAACGGAACCGGCGTTTCCGGTGGTGCAACATCTTCCTCGTGATAAACCTCAGGCATCACACAACGATTGCGCCCGCCCGCCTTGGCTTGGTACAAAGCCCCATCGGCACGGGCAATCAGGTCGGATGCGTTGATGCCCTTGCGCGCATCAAACGTGGCAATGCCGGCGCTGAGCGTGACGTACGGTGCAGCGCCTGAGCGCGCGTGCGGAATCGCCCGTGCTGCGATGGCCTTCAACATGTTGCCGGCGACGGCCTCAGCGCCGGCGCCCGGTGTTTGCGGCAGCACCATGACGAATTCTTCACCACCGTAGCGCGCAACGAGATCAGTCGGGCGCTTGCACACCGACTGAAGCGTGGCACCCACGGTTTTGAGGCAGTCATCGCCGGCAAGGTGTCCGTAGTGATCGTTGAACAGCTTGAAATGGTCGACATCGCACAGCACCACCGAGAGCGGCTCGCCGGTGCGCTGCGCGCGTGCCATTTCGTTGAGCAGGGTTGCGTCAAAGTGGCGGCGGTTGGCCAGACCAGTGAGGCCATCCTGCTGCGCGAGCTTGACCAGTTCGCGGTTGGCAGAGGCCAATTCATTGCCGAGG
>JANNCZ010000125.1:0-2222 GCA_031387185.1 Burkholderiales bacterium | reverse complement strand
TCGCCCTGAAGCGCTGCGGCTGGCCCCGAGTGCGGATGCCGTGAGCGCGACGGTACCGCGCGGCGCAGCGGGTCAGCTTGCCGCAACGGTGGTGTCGGCTTTCTTTCTCGGCGATCATGTGCGTCTGGTGCTCGACGCCGGCGCGCCGCAACTGCTCACTGCACGCATCGCCGGTGGGCGCCGTTTTGTCAAAGGCGAGCGCGTCGCATTTGATCTCGACCCTGCCGCCGTCATGGCACTGGAGGAGTGAACATGCTGCTCTGTCAAATCAGTGATCTGCACATCAAGGCCGGGCGCAAGCTTGCCTACGGGGTGGTCGATACGGCCGGCATGCTTGAAGCCTGCGTGGCCCAGGTGCTGCGTCTTGCGCCCGCGCCCGATGCCGTGCTCATCACCGGTGATCTGGTCGATATGGGCAGCGACGAGGAATATGCCTTGTTGCGCGAGTTGCTCGCACCGCTTGAGCAATCGGGCAGGCCGATGTACCTCATCCCCGGCAATCACGACGAGCGCGAAGCCCTGCGGCGCGGCTTTCCCGCGCATCGCTATTTGCGCCAGTGGCAGCCGTTTGCGCAATACGTGATTGACCATCATCCGCTGCGCATCGTTGCGCTTGATACGGTGATTCCCGGCAAGGGTGGCGGCATGTTGTGCGAGCAGCGTCTCTCATGGCTGGAGCGCACGCTGTCTGCCGAACCGGCCAAGCCAACCGTCATCATCATGCATCACCCGCCTTTCGTCACCGGCATTGGGCACATGGATAAAGTTGGCTTGCAGGGCAGTGACGCGCTCGAAGCCATTGTCGCGCGCCACCCGCAGGTCGAGCGCCTGCTGTGCGGCCATCTGCACCGCTCGATCCAGGCGCGCTTTGGCGGCAGCTTCGCCTCCACCTGCCCCAGCCCCGCCCATCAGGTTGCGTTGGATCTCGCCACACCCAGCCCCGACAACTTCGTGATGGAGCCGCCCGGTTATCAATTGCATTGGTGGAACGGCAAGCAACTCGTGACGCACACGGCGGTGCTCGGCGATTTTGGCGGGGCGTATCCGTTTCGGGTGGGGGGAAAGTTGATTGATTGAAGCCGGCGCTGCGCACTGATGTCTAACGCAAGCGCATCAGAACCTTGAGCGCAAGCTCCACTTTCTTCATCGCCACTGGCGGGCAGACGTGGATAGCGGCAGCGCCGGTGAAGCGCCGCTTGGCGACGGCGCGGACGCAATCAGCCAGCGCCCACGAATGCTCTGGCTGGTCGCCGGGCGCTTTCGCGAACGCACCCACATGAACCCGTACCGGGTCGTCCGAGGGATAACTGCGTTCGCTGCTTGATGACACCGGCACGACGATGACGGTGCCGTGTACGGCGTTCACGCTGTCCTCCTGCATCACCAGGCAGGGGCGCAGTTTGGATGGCTCCTCTGGATGCGTCTGCGGCTTGAGGTCAAGCAGCCAAATGTCGCCACGGCGAATTGCTGCCGTCATGCCTCCAGCCCGGCGTCGGCAGCGCTGAAGGACTCAGCCATCGCGACGCTATCGTCAGCATGCTGCGCGCAGGCAGCCACCATGCGCGCAAGCAGCAATTGCTCTTCGTAGACGCGAATCGCCTCACGCAGCACGGTCGAGCGGTCGCGTACGCCGGTGAGCGTGGCGATGCTTTCCAGCGAATGCATGGTGGATGCATCGGGGCGAAACGAAAGGGTGGTGGCGGACATGAGATATTCAAAATACAAAACAACGTACAAATTGTATTACAAAACGAAAACAAAAATCGAACAACTTACGCATCCGCTCCGCAGGCCCGCAGCAAGGCATCCACATCGTCAAACGGCACGATCTGCGTGCCGCTGTGCAGCCAGCGCTCGCTGCCGCCATACACCAGCCCGCCGCCGTTCGGCGCGGCGCTGACCAGCTTGGCGAAATGCCGCAGGCCCTTGAAGTAGTCGGGGTTGATGGTTGCGCCGGCCTTGATCTCGATTGGGTACACGCCGTGGCCGAATTCGAGCAGCAGGTCGATCTCTGCCCCTTCGCTGTCGCGATAGAAAAACAGGTTGTCGCGCAGCCCGCGATGCAAGCGGAACTTAAGCGCGTCCATCATCACCATGTTTTCAAACAAGCCGCCGCGTAACGGGTGGGTGAGAAGTTGCTGCGCTGACTGAATGCCAATCAGCCATGCGGCCAGGCCGGTGTCGTAAAAATACAGCTTGGGCGATTTCATCAAGCGCTTGGT